>SMDP01000546.1 GCA_012911965.1 Geitlerinema sp. P-1104 | reverse complement strand
ATCTTCATACTAGGCTTAATCTCCAACTCCGCCCGCAAATTGCGAATCGTGCGAATGGCCCCAATTAACAACTCAAACCCGGATTCTAACTCATCATCAATCAACGCCTCATCCACTTGAGGATAAGCCTGAGTGGCTAAACAGACCTCATCCCCGGATTGCGTCAACACCTGCCAGACTTCCTCGGTGATATGGGGCAGAAAAGGATGCAGCAGTTTGAGAATCCCATCAAGGACAAAGGCCAGCGTTTGCTGGGCCACCCGTTTTGAGTCTCCATCATCCCCCTGTAAGCGGGGTTTCACCAGTTCAATATACCAATCGCAAAAATCGCCCCAGATAAACTCATACAGTCCCTTAGCCGCTTCCCCTAACCCATAGTGATCGACATAATCACAGGTTTTCTGAACCGTTTGCCCGAAACGAGAGAGAATCCAGCGGTCTGCTAATTCTAACCCCTGAGGGTTCGGGGTTCCCAACTGCTGCGGCGTTTGCTCATCTAAATACAGCATCACAAAGCGCGACGCATTCCAGAGTTTATTGGTAAAGTTGCGGGAGGCTTCTACCGAGACCGATTCATCTTTCTGGCGATCGTATTCTAGCCGGACGTCTTGGCCCGCCCCCGCCACTTCCCGAATTAGGGTATAACGCAGGGCATCGGTTCCATACTTATTGATTAACAACAAGGGGTCAATGCCGTTCCCCTTCGACTTGGACATCTTCTGATTGTTCTCATCCCGGACCAAGCCGTGAATATAGACATCCTGAAAGGGCATCTTGCCCGTGAAATAGCCCGACATCATCGTCATCCGGGCCACCCAGAAAAAGATAATATCAAATCCCGTGACCAGGGTACTGGTGGGGAAATAGGTCTCTAAATCAGCGGTCTTATGGGGCCAGCCCATGGTCGAAAAGGGCCATAGCCCCGAAGAAAACCAGGTATCCAGCACGTCGGGGTCGCGAACGAGGTTAACCTCATCGCCGAAGCGTTCCTGGGCTTGCTGGGCTGCTTCTGCCTCGCTTTTCGCCACAATAAAGGGGGTGTCGTCGGTGATGTCGCCGTCGGTTTCACTGACCACATACCAGGCGGGAATTTGATGCCCCCACCAGAGTTGGCGGGAGATGCACCAATCCTGGAGATTCACCAACCAATCCCGATAGACTTTCCGCCAGCGTTCGGGGACGAACTGGGGCGAGTTTTCATCATCGAGACAGGAGAGGGCGAAATCAGCCAGGGGACGAATTTTGATGTACCACTGAGTCGACAGGAGGGGTTCGACGGGAACTTTGCCCCGTTCGCTATAGGGGACGCTGTGGCTGTAGTCCTCGACTTTGACCAAGACCCCGGCTTCATCGAGGCGTTGTACGACGTTTTTACGGGCCACGAAGCGGTCTTGTCCCTGAAACTCCCCAGCATTCT
>SMDP01000545.1 GCA_012911965.1 Geitlerinema sp. P-1104 | reverse complement strand
ATCTTCATACTAGGCTTAATCTCCAACTCCGCCCGCAAATTGCGAATCGTGCGAATGGCCCCAATTAACAACTCAAAGCCTAACTCCAACTCCTCATCAATCCAGGCCTCATCCACCTGAGGATAGGCCTGAGTGGCTAAACATACCTCATCCCCTGATTGCGTCAACACCTGCCAGACTTCCTCGGTGATATGGGGAAGAAAGGGATGCAGCAGTTTGAGAATCCCATCGAGGACAAAGGCCAGAGTTTGCTGGGCCACCCGTTTCGAGTCCCCATCATCACCCTGTAAGCGGGGTTTCACCAATTCAATATACCAATCGCAGAAATCGCCCCAGATAAACTCATACAGTCCCTTAGCCGCTTCCCCCAAACCATAGTGATTGACATAATCAGAGGTTTTCTGAACCGTTTGCCCAAAACGAGAGAGAATCCAGCGGTCTGCCAATTCTAACCCCTGAGGGTTCGGGGTTCCCAACTGCTGCGGCGTTTGCCCATCTAAATACAGCATCACAAAGCGCGACGCATTCCAGAGTTTATTGGTAAAGTTGCGGGAGGCTTCTACCGAGACCGACTCATCTTTCTGGCGATCGTATTCTAGTCGGACATCTTGGCCCGCCCCAGCTACTTCCCGAATTAGGGTATAACGCAGGGCATCGGTTCCATACTTATTGATTAACAACAAGGGGTCAATGCCGTTGCCCTTGGACTTGGACATCTTCTGATTGTTCTCATCCCGGATTAAGCCGTGAATATAGACATCCTGAAAGGGCATCTTACCCGTGAAATAGCCCGACATCATCGTCATCCGGGCCACCCAGAAAAAGATAATATCAAACCCGGTCACCAGGGTACTGGTGGGGAAATAGGTCTCTAAATCAGCGGTCTTATGGGGCCAGCCCATCGTAGAGAAGGGCCATAGCCCCGAAGAAAACCAGGTATCCAGCACGTCGGGGTCACGAACGAGGTCAACCTCATCCCCGAAGCGTTCCTGGGCTTGCTGGGCTGCTTCTGACTCGCTTTTCGCCACAATAAAGGGTGTGTCGTCGGTGATGTCGCCGTCGGTTTCACTGACGACGTACCAGGCGGGAATTTGATGACCCCACCAGAGTTGGCGGGAGATGCACCAATCCTGGAGATTGACCAACCAATCCCGATAGACTTTCCGCCAGCGTTCGGGGACGAACTGGGGCGAATTTTCGTCATCGAGACAGGAGAGGGCGAAATCAGCCAGGGGACGAATTTTGATGTACCACTGAGTCGACAGGAGGGGTTCTACGGGAACTTTGCCCCGTTCGCTGTAGGGGACGCTGTGGCTGTAGTCCTCGACTTTGACCAGGAACCCGGCTTCATCGAGGCGTTGTACGACGTTTTTACGGGCCACGAAGCGGTCTTGTCCCTGAAACTCCCCAGCATTCT
>SMDP01000544.1 GCA_012911965.1 Geitlerinema sp. P-1104 | reverse complement strand
GAAATGGTGGTACTCTCCGCCTCGACTACCTGAAATCCCTCCTCGGGAGCCAGTTCCTGGAGGCTACGGATTTGATCGGGGTCGAGTTGTTGATAGGCCACATCGACTCCTCCAGTTAGGAAGGCATTATAGAGGTTGGCTTGGCTGGAAAAGCGCCGCATATCAATGCCCTGATTTTGAGGCGCATCCCCCCAATAGTCTGGGAAAATCTCAAAACTGACGGAATCACTGCCGTAGGTTCCCAGGCGATAGGGGCCGGTTCCCACAAACTGACTGGGGAAGAATTTTCCTTCGCCAATTTCATAGGCCGCTGGGGAAATGGCACAAAGGCCGGGGAACGTCAGTAGGGCCGAAAAGCCGGCAAAGGGATAATTCAGGGTTAGGGTTAATTCATACTCTTGGGTGGCTTCAATCGCGCCGAGTAAGTCTCCTAGGAGAAATGAGGCTCGTCCCTTGTTATCGCGAAAGCGGCGCAGGGAAAAGGCCATGGCTTCGGCATTGAAGGGGGTTCCGTCATGGAAAACCACATCCTCACGTAGGGGGATGGTATAGGTCAGTTCGTCATCACTGAGACGGGGTAAATCACTGGCCAGGGTGGGAACGAGGCTGAGTTGGTCTGCCTCGTTGAGTTCGTAGCGGTATAGGGTTTCTCCCAGGTTGGCGATCGCCATCATCGAGGACTGTTCATAGGCGTCGGCCGGATCGAGGGTGACAATCTGGGCCGTGGTTCCGAGGCGGATGCGATCGCCGACGGAGTTCACGGGTCCCCGATTGGGGTCTAACTGCTGACAACTAACGACCAGGACGATACAAAAACTAATGATGCCAGCTAGTGTGGGCCAACGTCTTCTGAATCCTCTCATGGGGGGCGCCTCAACTGTCCTAGGGGTGATATCGCTCGGGTGAGTCTTGCCTGATCATCTTAGCGGAGACTGGGGAGGCTGTTGGCCCAAAAAAAATCCCCCAATTTGGGGGCTAGAACCATTAGGGGCATGAGGGAGTTAAAAAGAGCCTGCCTAACGTTTGAGTTTTAAAAGAGTTTTGGGTTAAAATCGAAAGTTAACGCCGGGACATTAAAGGTTTAGATAATCAAGACTGTTTTAACAGAAGCGAACCTCAGTCAAGCAGTAGTTAAATCTGATATTGGGTGAGATGGGCTGATCTTAGTCAGAAATCTTGAGCCAACCTCGACGGACAGCGTGAAAGATACGGTTTAAGACGTCTTGATCTTCGGAACTCAGGCTGTTGCTGAGGACAACAGACTTGAGAGTTTGGCGCTCAGCGCGGGTCAGATGGCCAAGATTCCAAACTCGGGCAAACATTTCGTCGAGGGGAATGGGCTGGTTGAAAGTCTGGGTCGTCATCATCAGAAGGAGTTACCTTAGTTCGATAATCTTAGTATTACCTTTATATTTGAGTTTTACAGC
>SMDP01000543.1 GCA_012911965.1 Geitlerinema sp. P-1104 | reverse complement strand
TCGCGACGGGATTGTCCGATGGTCTGTTGGGCGCGATCGCTCAGAGGCACTTGAGCCTTCATCTCAACGGGCGGTTGGAGAACCTGAGCGTTGGCAATATGAGTGTTGAAGAGTTGTTCCGGCATGGTGTGCGGCATGGTATGCGGCATGATGTGCAGTCTGGGTTGAGTCGGGAGCGCAGGTGCTGATATGAGGCCCGAGTATCTATCTTAAACCTTAAACCCGTTCTTGCATGATGGATATCTGGAAGTTCTTACAATTGTCCGGGCCATGGTCTGGGAGGTTGTTAATCAGGATAAAAGTCAGGTTAGTCTGGGGCTTGCCTCGCGGCCGCCTGGGAGCGTTCCATCAACTCGGGGACGGTGACAAATTCATAACCGCGTTCTCGCAATTCTTGAATAATGACGGGTAGGGCGGCTACGGTGTGATGACGGGGCCCTCCGCCATCATGGAAGAGAACGATCGCCCCGGGATGAACCTCCCGCAGAACTCGCTCAATAATCCCTTCACGGGTCAGAAAATAGTCGGAACTGTCCACAGACCACATGGTAATGGCGTAGTTTTGGGCGGCGGCGTAGGGGGTTAGGGCATTGTTTAGATAGCCGCCAGGGGGGCGAAATAGTTGTGTGCGGACGCGGGTGTATTGATAAATTAACTCGGCTGTCTGCTCAATTTCTTGGGAGGCTAAGCCGTGACTGTTGACGATGTAGGGATGGGACCAGGTGTGATTCCCCAAGATATGCCCCTCGGCGACGATGCGTTGTAAGAGTTCGGGATAAGTCGAGATAATGCGCCCGAGGACAAAGAAGCTGGCAAGTATGTCATGGTCGCGCAAGATGTCGAGAATTTGGGCGGTGTAGGGGGAGGGGCCATCGTCGAAGGTTAGGGCAATAGTACGATCGCCCGGGGCCAGGGGCAGCGATCGCACAATCTGCCCCTGATAGGCGTTGGGAACGCTATGGTCAATATCGGGGGGAATGCGATCGCGTTCGATTTGCTGTTGGGTATTGTCTTGCAGTCGTTCTAATCGAGCTAGGGAGATGGCAGTATGCTGGCTGACGGTTTGTTCGACGGGGGCGACTTCTAAGGGCAGTAGTTTGAGGTCATAGGTCACTCGATGTCGTGAGTCTAAGCGATTGGCTCCTATCAACAAGAGGATAAGGACAAGGGTGAGCTGACCCATAAGATAGGGATACGGCTTCAGGGAGATCCAGCCACTCATAAAATCAGGCACAACTTTTCTCAATTTCATGGGATTGACACCCGTTTCTCTAAAGTCTTGTAACAATTTCAGCGGTCAACCGGGTCTCCTAGATCTCTTGTCACCTCTAATCTTTTATGATTGAGATAATGATTCTGGAGAGGTGCATGGGGTGTTTCAGCAATTTGGTTTGGCTCAAGATGTTAAGAAATATTGCTATTGGCTGCTGATTTCCC
>SMDP01000542.1 GCA_012911965.1 Geitlerinema sp. P-1104 | reverse complement strand
GGCAAGAACCGCACAATAGGCGCTTAGTTCATACCGTCCAACTCCTTTGTTGTCCATCCAGTATCTCAGGCAACTGTTACGAACAAACCGAGCCGTCCGAATCGCCTCGTCCAGCCGTTCGTACTGCTCTTTGGCTCCTTCTAGCTTGGCCTCAAATACCAGCATGATTCCGTTCAGTCACTTGACGGGATTTTACCACAGGTGTTGCCGCGATTCATCTCAACGTTGAATCAAAGATTACAACGTGAGCTTTCTCGCGGATTAAGGTAAAACGTCTCCCTCTGCACCGTTGCCCGAATCGGAGTTTGAAGAGGCGAGGCGGGCCTACCAGCGGGCCATTGACGGCGATCGCCAGCGGCCAGAACCCTATGGTTATCTCGGGCAACTCTATGATCGTCAACAGGATTATCGCCAGGCGGCCCGCTATTATGAAGCGGCTCTGCAACTACGTCCTCAATGGCAAGCGGTTCGCTATAACTTAGCCCGGGCCTATCTGCATCAGGGGGCAGATGCCAAAGCCTATCATCACTATCGTCTGGCCCTGGAGCAGAATCCCCAGGATGTGAAAGCCTACAATGATCTCGGAACCCTCTATGAACGCTGGGGACAATTCCAGACGGCTGCGTCTTATTATCGAGAGGCGATCGCCCGACAACCGGATCGCCCCCAAGCACAACGCAATTTAGCCACCCTACTGCTTAAACAGAATCGTCCTCACGAGGCCCGAGTTCTCCTGGCTGGACTTCTGAAGAACCATGCCAACGCGGCCGATCTTCATCATCTTCTCGGCTGCTGCGATCGCCTCAGTGGTCATCTGGAGGAGGCTCTGGCACACTATTTGCAAAGCCTCAACCTCGATCCTCATCAGGCCCATGTCCACCAAGATTTAGGGAAACTCTTCGATCGCCTTAAACAACCCGCCGCTGCTCTCATCTGTTTTAAGCAGGCTCAGACACTGAATCCGCAGCAGTTGGATCTCTATGGCTCTTGTGCCAACATGGCTCTACAACTAGAACGGCCCGCAGAGGCGATCGCCAACTGGTTAGAGTTAATCCCACGACTCCCTGACTATGCTCGAACCTGGCTAGAAACTCTCAGTCAAGGCTGGGTGGCCCATCAATATGAGTCCTCGTCGGATTCATACGATCAAGCGTTCCTGGCCCGCCAAGGGATTATCCAACAGCTTCTGACGGGGGCAGATGTGTCATCTTGTCAGCAGGCCCTGGCCCATCTCTATCGCCGTTGGGGGGATGTCCGATTGGAATATGGGGCTATTTTGGAAGCCCAAACCTACTATCAACTTTGTCTGAAACTCCAGCCTGAGGATTTCCAGGCGAAACAGGGGTTAGGGGCCAGCCTTTTAGCCGAGGAGGGCAACCACAAGGGATTGCCCCTACGGGAGGGCAACCACAAGGGATTGCCCCTACGGGAGGGCAACCACAAG
>SMDP01000541.1 GCA_012911965.1 Geitlerinema sp. P-1104 | reverse complement strand
TGCCAGTTTCCTTCCCCAAATTCCAAGTTGCCCCAGTTGCGCGCGGTTTGTAGGCAGTTTAGGGGGAACAGTTGCGGCGTTCTGACTGTGAGGGCGTTGGTATAGCAGGTGATGGCCTGTTCCAGGTTCTCAGCGCGATCGCCCCTGGGCAAGTTCTTGTAGGCAGTCCCCAGGTTATTTTGGGTCATTGCCCAATCTAAGGGTGCGCTCTCGGGAGTCCGGAAGCGCAGGGCGTTGGTATAGCAGCCGATGGCTTGTTGCAGGTTCTCGGCGCGATCGCCTGTGGGCAAGTCCGAGTAGGCATTCCCCAGGTTATTTTGGGTCATTGCCCAATCTAAGGGTGCGCTCTCGGGAGTCCAGAAGCGCAGGGCGTTGTGATAGCAGGTGATGGCCTGTTGCAGGTTCTCGGCGCGATCGCCCGTGGGTAAGTTCTTGTAGGCAGAACCCAGGTTATTTTGAGTGGTTGCCCATTCTAAGGGTGCGCCCTCGGGAGTCCAGAAGCGCAGGGCGTTGGTATAGCAGCCGATGGCGTGTTGCAGGTTCTCGGCGCGATCGCCCGTGGGCAAGTCCGAGTAGGCAGCCCCCAGGTTATTTTGGGTCATTGCCCATTGTAAGGGTGCGCTCTCGGGAGTTAAGAAGCGCAGGGCGTTGGTATAGCAGGTGATGGCCTGTTGCAGGTTCTCGGCGCGATCGCCCGTGGGCAAGTCCGAGTAGGCAGTCCCCAGGTTAGTTTGGGTTTGCGCCCATTTGTCGGGAAGGCGGTCATAAGGCCAGGCTTCCAGGACGATTTGATACAGTAAAATCGCCATGGCGACATTCTGCTCTCGACGACCTCGGGGATAATCTTGCAGACGAATGGCGAGATTTCCAATCACCCCCACCAAGCCATCCCGCATCTCTTGAGTCTGTGATTCAGCCGCCTGCTGAAGAAATTGTTGGGCTGCCTCGGCTAAGTTGGGATCAACTCCTCCTCCCCGTTGATCCAATTCCCCATACACCGCCTTAGCGCCCCCGTTCACTTCGGCTTGCAGTAGAATACCCAGAAGTGGCAGTGCGTCAGTCTTAGAGGCAACCGTTCCCGTCTGCAACACCTGTTGCACCTGTTCCCGTCCCTCTTGGGCAATCTGCAAACATCCCCGCAACGTGCGCCAAAACTGCCGTGAACTGAGTTCCCCATCTTCCAGGGGCAAATCCGCTTGTACGCGCACTTCCCCATCCTCTGGGTCTCGTTGCCAACGCACCAGTTTATAGCGCCATCCCAGATGGAGTAGGCATTGCAACCCCAGTTCCGAGTGGGGATGGTCTGAGGGGAGGGTCAACAGTTGCGGCAGAACCATCTTGACAAATTCGCCATCTTCCTCTAGGGACATCAAAACCGTCAATCCCTGCCGCTGTACCTGAAGCTGTTGTGTTTGAGTATCAGCCTGGTAGTCCCAGTTTTGCTG
>SMDP01000540.1 GCA_012911965.1 Geitlerinema sp. P-1104 | reverse complement strand
TCCTTTTTACCGTTCCAACAAAAAAAATCCGGTTTCAACTCAGGAAACCGGATCTGAACAGGAGAAGCAAGGAAATAGGGGAAACCGGATTAGCGAAGGAGCATGGTGATGATGTGGTCAGCATCCGCCAGTTCATTGTCTAAATCCATCACATCGGCGAACGCAACCCGTTGTTCAGTCGACATCACCTGACGAATCTCCATCATGCTAGAAAACTCGTTGTCGCGAATTTGGCGGCGCAGGCGTTCAACCTGATTGCGTTGACGGCGCACTTGACGAGCCGACGTATCACTAATCATCATCTCTTGTAACTCTTCCCGAGCCTGATTCAATTGACTGTCGAGGCGACCATTTTGAGCCAGATAGGACTGACGGATTTGAGCAATTTCTTGTTGTTGGTCTTGGGTGAGTTCAATCTCATCGCGCCAGTCTTGGTCTTGAGAGGGTTGAGACGGTTGAGACGGTTGAGAGGGTTTTTTATCCTCACTGGGATTCGAGGGGGTTGAGGGACGGTCTGCGACCGTGTTGGAGTCATTCCCCAAGGCGCTCAACTGTGATTGGTTGGAGAGATAGACGTGGCCTAAGGTGCGTCCTTGATAGGTTCGTTTCGAGAAATCCCAACCATCGTTGAGGTCAATCCGAACGAAGTCATTACTATAAGGTGCGCGTCCGAGTTCTAAGGTGGGTTGATTCGGACGAGAGGTGACACCTCTTAAAACCAAGTCATCCCCCTGACGAACCACTTGTAAGCGATATTGCATCCCTAAGTCTTGGCCACCGGTGCGGATAGAGTAGCCATTGCTATCCGTAAAGCGTCCGCAGATACCCGTAAAGTCAAAGTTTAAGAGGAGGGGTTCAACGGTTGAGCCATTTTCAGCCCAGCAATCACGGCGGTTTGACTGTTGTTCGAGAACTAAGAGTTGGTGTCGTCCGGTATTTCCAACCGGTGCAGCTACCGCGATGAAGTCTTGTTGTTGGACGGCCCGTTCCCCGAAGAGGGCCGCTTGGGCCGGTTGAGGGGTGAAGGTAGCGCCGAAGCTAGAGATGGCAAGAGTTGAGAGAGCGGCGAAGCGAAGTGCGGTTTTCATGGTAGTTGTCCTGTGATTAGGTTGGCGTTTGTTTCTTATGACTTCATTGTGGGGTGAGAGTTCTGTGGCTTGAGAGGTTGGCAGTTGACTTCTGCAACTGTCCGGTTGCCCTTGTGACAGTTGGCAACTGGGGGAACGAGGTTTGGGGGGGTTCGGGGATTTAGGGAGCCTAAAATTACGGCATAGGGTAGCCAGTGATGGGGATTGGCTGGTTGGGAGGGGGGATCAGGTAAAAATTTGTCTGGGGATGGGTGGTTTCCGTCTCATCCTATATATATGGAGTAGCCCCCAACGCCAAAAGCGCCCCCCGCAGGAGGCGCTTGAGTTCTCAGCTAGAGAGAGAGGGGTCTAGCCGTTAA
>SMDP01000054.1:10304-21807 GCA_012911965.1 Geitlerinema sp. P-1104 | reverse complement strand
AGTTCGGGAGGCAGAGCCTCCGGGGGTGCGTGTCACGGCTAGAGCCATGACACGAGGGAGCGACAGATAACTAGGAGCGTTCCATCAACACCCAGTACAACTGCGTTGGCGGCTTCTTCTCAATCGGGAAGAGGTTACGGCCCGAACACCAGCCTTCATACCAGGGCGTGGGGGGCCAAGATGGTCCTTGATAATGCTGTTTCTCATACTCTAAGGCCGCTTCCACCGTCAGAATGTTTAACGGTAACCCCTCAATGGATTTGCGTAACTCCGCTGGGGTAAAAATGGAGGAAAATGAGACTTCCCCTAACTCCCGCACTAAATCTGTGGGTTCATAGCCGCCTTCCGTTAAAAATAGACTCACCAGTAACTTCCCTCCCGTGACGAGAGCATCCGACATTTTGCCGAAAAACAGGCGTAACTCCTGCGCGTCTCGGAAATGGGAAATTACCTCAGAGGAAACCACATACTGATAGTAGTAAGGCTGCATCCGTACGAGGGGATCTAAGACATTGCCGATCGCCACTTCGATGGGTAAATTCTCCGGTTTGGCGGCCTGCAACAGTTTCTCGGCAAACACCGGCGTGAGTTCGAGAGCATGAACCGGATGGCCACGGCGAGCTAAGGGCAAACTATTCCGTCCCGGGCCCGCTCCCACATCTAACACCCGCACTTGACTCGCTTCTCCCAAGGAGGCGGCCACATCCATGACTTTGAAATCCGGTTCACTGCCAAATAGGGGATCAGGACGGGTTTTGGGCCAAGTGGTGTACTTATCAGTCAAGGACTCGGAAATCACCTTCGTCTGAATCGAAACCCCCCCTAGCAAGCCCACTTCCGGCTTGGCGGGTACACACATCATCACCAGGCGGGAATGGGGAGAGGCCTTAAAGCCTTCGCTCAACTTCTGAGCTAGAAAGGTTCTCAATTTCTGTTGCTCTTCTGGGGTTCCCGGTTTCCCCAATACCGCACAGTAGTCTTGTAGCAGTTTTAACGCCTGATCCACCATCGAAGGCATACAAGGCACGGAAAATTCTGCTTTGGCAACCGTATACTTACGGGTATTCTGGATGACGACTTTGTCGAGATAGTCGCGATCGGTGACGGGTTGGTTGTCCGGGTGATGGTTGTTACCCGAGGGTTGGGGAGGGGGTTGAACGGGGTTGACGGGTTGAATGGGGGTGATGGTGGTGGGATCGACTGCCATAAGTGAAATAACTCGCGCGACGTAAGCAATGGAATCAGGACGGGAACAGGCTCAGAACCATTCTGGAAATGGCTCCATCCTAACGGTGGTTGGGAGGGTTGGTTCGTTTAAGGGTCTAGGTTGACGTTGATGACGCTACCGTTAAAGTTATAAAGGGTTCCTTCTAACTCTACAGGGGTGCCAATTTTGAGTTTGCTGTTCCCGAGTACGGGGCCAGTATCGGTCATGCGGGCATTCCCCGCTAGGGTCAACATGAGATTTACACTATAGAGTTCTTCTGAACGAGGATCTTCTAAGGCGGCGACGGTTCCATCGGGTTGGGGAACGGCCAGGGTGCGTGGGAGTCGCTCGATATTGAGAATATCAATGGTTCCGTGGGGCTGATTGCGGATGATAATGTTCGTCTGTCCGTCTTCTCGCATCTGACCGACGAAACCATCGGCATCGAGAACGCTTAAACCCCGGACAATCACGGTGATTTCGACAGGGCGAGTATTCAGGTTCACTTGGGCCACTGAACCTCCGGTTCCCGGAACCAGAAACACGGCCACGAAAACCGAGAGAATGATGGCGATCGCCCCAATGTCGAGAAGGCTAATTTTCCCGAATAGACGACCCTTTGAGTCCAAGAGTTTCATAAGTTGTTGCAAATCCAATCTAGGTTAAAACTCAACTTCAGAGCCTAGCACAATGACTCCCCTGATCGCGGAACCTCAGCTAAAGTTGGACTCGGGAGACTGCCGCGATGAACTTTTTGGGCGGCGATCGCGTCTAAACGGTCTAAGGGGCCGCCGGATGCCCCGATGCCGTGATTGATTAGCGAGTATCTCCTCATGTCTTGGTTTTCTAAGGTTCTGTCTGGCCAACTCCGCCGTCTCCTCTATGGAACGCTCTCTCTGGTGACGGCTGTTTCGGTGATTGTTGTTTCCTCCCCGGCAGGGTATGGCTTTTCTCTGTTTGATATTCTCCCCAATGTGATTGAGGTGATTCAGATTTCCTCGATGTCTGATCGACAGGAGGTGGCTCTAGGCCGACAGATCAACGATCGCCTGGTCCGAGATGTGCGAGTCTATAATAATCGCCAAGTGAATAACTATGTCAACGCCATCGGCGAACGGCTGGTAAGGGTGAGTAGTCGCCCCGATTTACCCTTTACCTTCCAAGTGGTCGAAGATGATAATATCAATGCCTTTGCCACCCTTGGTGGTTTTGTCTATGTCAATACGGGATTGATTCGTCGGGCCGATAATGAGGCGGAATTGGCGGGAGTGATTGCCCATGAAATCGCCCATGTCACTGAAAAACACGTCTTGGCTCGTTTGCGTCAAGCGGCGATCGCCCAGGGAGTCCTCAATGCCACCGGCGTGGATCCCGATGTCTTGGTGAATATCGCCTATGAACTGGTGATTAATCGCCCCAACAGCCGCAGTGCGGAATATGAAGCTGATGAGGTGGGCCTGCAACTGCTGCTGGCTGCCAACTATGCCCCAGTGGGAATGGTTAACTTCTTTGAACGACTCCTGAGTGGCGGTGGGGGCTTACCGCAATTCCTCAATACCCACCCCGATACCCGTAACCGCGTCGCTCGTCTGCGGCAGAACATTGACCCCTCCCGCGCGGCCCACGGTCATGGCTTAGACGCTCATGCCTATCGCCAACAGATTCAACCCCTACTTTAAGGGTCTAACTTGGGAAGAAAATCAGGACAAACCCTTGACAAAGAGTTTGTCCTGTGGTAATAGGTGTTATAGACTTAACATCGGGAAATCGGGCGATCGCTCATAACGAGTCATATCCGTAAACTTGCGTAACTCGGCTCGTTTGACCCAGAAGGGGGGAGCGGTGGCCATAGCCTCCTGAGCGCAACCATCGAGGAATTGAGCCAGTTCCTGACAATTGAGAGGCTCGCTGGCGCTGCCAAAATAACCGAGGGTCACATGGGCCGTAAGATTATACTGTTGCTCGATGCCCAAGTTCATTAAGGCACGACTTTGATAAAGGGCACGACGTAGGGCAATAATGCGATCATAGGCTGCTTCATTATGGGGATTGAGGGTGACGGCGATCGCCCGTGGCATCACCACCAAACCACTCATTTGCCATTGGGGGGATTGAGGACTACTTAAACTCGGTTGAATGCGATCAAAGATCTCGCCAATACACTGTTGTAGTTTTTTGTCAAACCGAGGATCTAAAGCCGCCTCCTCATAGGCCCCATTCCAAATCAGATCCGCTAGGGTGACATGAAAACTCGCCGGGGGAACCACAGCAAAGAGATTGTCCCCAAGACGTTCAGCGATGCGGTTTTGACAATCCGCCATCACCTGATAAAACTGGCTATTGGCGTGATCCTCTACCCCCGGCGGCGTGATAATGCTATAGCCCGGAAAGGACACCGGTTGTCGTCGGCCATTCTCCCCAGGGACGAACTTCGGCGACTCGACAATATGCTCCAGTTTACTCCCATGAGTGTCCGGAGTCGTCAGATGAGCAATCCGCTCTAAATAGTCTTGATAAGTATTATCCAAGGTCAGTCTTAAATGAACGTTGACAGTTAATCGTTGATAGCAATCAAACGGTTTTTTATGGGTTTATTGTGGGTTGATGGCCCATGTGCTGGCCCATGATTAAGGCGATTATTCCTGAATTTGAGACCCTTGCGAGAGCCATTGTTCCAGGCGATCGCCCATGGCCGCCAGGGAATACTCCACCTCAGCCTGCTGACGACAGGCGGAACGGCTTAACTGGGGGAGTTTCTCAATCCCGGCCACCAAACCGGCCACCGAATCAGGTTCTACCAGCCAACCCGTTTCCCCATCCCGGACAATTTCAGCCGGCCCGCCGCGACGATAGGACACCACGGGAACCCCACAAGCCAAGGCTTCAATGGCCACATTCCCAAAGGCCTCAACCCATTTTGAGGTCATGATCAGGCCGCGACATTGCCCTAAGGCGTTCTGTAACGCCTCCGTGGGCAAAAATCCCCCATAGGTCACCTTAGCCTGGGGATGACGTTGGCGAATCTCATCCCAATAGTCAGGACATTGCATCACCCCCCAAACCGTCATCTCATCGCCGGTTTGACTAATCGCCGCCAACGCATCCTCTAGGCCCTTTTCCGGGGCAATGCGTCCCACCCAGGCTAACTGAGTTCCGGGGCGATCGCAGAACTCATAGAGGGATAAATCTAAGCCACTGGGGATATAAAGGCCTCGATGGTTGTCTAAGCCAAAGGTTTCCGCTTGCGTCCGGGTATAAAAGGTCACCCGTTGCGGATGAGACTGAACCGCCTGGCACACCGCCTCATCCATGGCATCATTCAACGATCCCATACTGACAAAATGAAAGATGGGAATCTCAAAAAAGGGGGTGAGGTAAAAAGGAAGCCAATCATAGGCAAAGTTAATGATGGCATCAACCTGAGATTGCCGTTGTCGGGCCATCTCACACATGGCCGCCAACACCGACTGGGGGGGGAGAGTAATGGGGGTTTGTCGTCCCTGACTTTGGGCCGTATCCTGTAAGGCCCCAGGTAGCGTTTCAATCGTTAATGGGGATAACTGAGACCCTTGTGGGGCCAACACCGTCAAGGAATAACCCCGTTTCTCCAACACCTGGGCCATATTGAATAGCGTTAACTCCACCCCTCCCCCTAACCCGGTTCCCAAGGGGCCGACGGGGGTAGATAGGACGAATAGCTTACGGGGAGTCTTAGCCATACCAACTCATCAGCGTAGAGAGATCTTGAGGTGCCGGAAGCATCTCTCCTCGGAAGTCGAGGAATTGGACTAAGACGAGATAGGCGATCGCCAACAACAGGGAAATAGCCCCGGTGACGATGGCAACAACTTTAGAACGGTCCATAGGGCAACTCAGAAGCAGAGAGGAACAGAACTAGGGGTCAGATTCAGGCTGGAGGGAAAATTCAACCCCAAACAACAATTGTAGGACATCCTTGGCAATCCGTTCCCCAGCGCCGGGGAGTCCCAGACGACGACGACCATTTTCGGCGATGAGTTGATGCCAATCGGGATCTTGCAGCAGTCGTTGCACCACATCGGCCACTTGTTCGGGCCCCGAAACCCGAATTAAGGATTGGCCCAGAAGACGACCCTGGGCCTCGGCAAAGGCGGCGGTATATTGGGGCCCCTCTCCGGGGAAGGCGATGGCCGGTTTCCCCAAGCCAACAAATTGTTCCGTGGCGGTTCCCGCTAAGGCGATGGCTAAATCGGCTTGTCGTAAACAGTCAGCAAAGGCCTGTTGACTAATGGCCAGGAGTCCCTGATTCAAGCTGAAGCGTTGGGCCTGGTCATCGTTAACTCCCGGAACCCCCTTGGTGGTGGGTTGCCATCCATAGGCATCCAGGGCCCGTACAAAGGGGTCCAGATCCAAGCCTGGGGCGATCGCCGCCACAACCGTCAACGGTCGATTCCTCTGGGACTGTTGTACCCCATCCACGGCCCGTAAGAGTTGTTCCCAGTTGCGATGGGCTTCGGGAACCCGAGAACCGGGTAAGAGGAGAATGGTTAAGGCCCGTCCCTGTTCCCCCGCAGGAACAACGGGTTTAGCCTGCAACCCATCCATCATGGGGTTGCCCAAGTTATAGGCCCGAATGCCCATTTCTTGCAGTCGTTCCGTGGTTAAGCCATCCCGAGGAAACACTGCCTGACAGCGTTTTGAGCGCATCAAGGCCCGTTCCCAGGGCAAATAGACGGAACCGGACCAACTCTCCAATCTCTCAAACCAACTGCGTCGTTGCAACGGCCCAATTTCATCCCGCAGATAATACTCAGATTTCGCCGTTCCCACAAAACAATAGGGGGCCCCACTCAGCCAAGCCAGTAATAAGGGGACAATATCCCCCACGGCAAGAATTTTACCCCCCTGTTTCCCCCATTTGCGCACCACTCGCCATTGGGCCCAAGTTAAGCCCAACAGGCCCCCACGCACGTCCCGCCAAAGTTCCCGACCATCCATATAGACAAAGCCTCCAGACGGCATGGCTTTGACAGGGCCGATAATTGGCACATCCGGTAATTGTTGATAGGCCCGTCCTTCCCCCACGAGGGGTAAAGCCGCCAATTCTGGGGCCTGAGGATGCTGTTGTAGCTGCTGCAAAATCCGCACGGCGATCGCATCCTCACCATGACCATTACTCAAACACAGAAGTTTTTCACCCATAGTCCTACTGCCTATTGCCTACTGCCTATTGCCTTCTTCCCCCTAAACCACCCGATAGACAAAATTCAACGTTGTCCAAACATCCATATCTAACGCATAGACATCGCTGGGGAAGGCCTCGGGATCGGTATTGCGCAGACTGGCCCGATGTAAATCCCCAATAATCGCTTGAGCCACTTTTAAGGGAGTTTCCAGGGGGGTGAGACTGCGGGGATTGCGGGGGGAGTTTTGCCGGGCCGCCAAGAGGGTTAGGGCTTGACCGAAGGGGCGATCGCAACAAATGAGTTTCATCGATACGGTTCCAATCGGTCGTCCCACGGACCAGGTTTCGGCTTCTGTCCAGGGGAGAACCACCGAGTCGCCGGGATTGAGGGGGGGTTGTTGCAAGGTGGGAGGATTGCCATCGGTGACGGTTTCATAGGGATAGAAGCCGACGGCCCGACCACTGCTGTCGAGACCAAAGAGGAGATAATAGACCGGGCGATCGCCGAGGTTCTCTAGTTTATATTGCACTCGACTCCCAGCGGGAATATCGAGGGTTCCCTCCACTCCCGTTAGAGGACGTACTCCCTTGGCCCGGCGGGCCCGGCGAGTCTGCCGTTGCAGGACAACCGATTGTTCAGGATCGAGGACACTTAAGGTTCCCCGCACTCCCAATCGCGAGGCCCCTTCATTCAGGGTCAACGCCAGCCATTTCGCCGCGAGAAGGGCTTGCAGTTGGGGAACTAGCCGCTGTACGGATTTCTTAATGGCTTCATCTTCTTCGCCGATGCTGTTGGGGATGAGTTCCCGGCCGACGGAAAATAGGCCATAGGTTCCCTGATCTTTGGGAAGTTGCACTAAATCCGTGGAGTAGGTTTGAGCAATGGTTGCGCGACGGACGCGGCCGAAGACACAATCGGCTGGCTGTTCCCCGGCGGAGACGGAGTTAACGTCGCGAATGCCGGAAAAGGCACTGGTGGCATCGACTCGTTCAATGCGTTCGAGGCGACTATCGAGGGCGACGGTTAAGGGGAGGGTTCGCGGTAAAATGCGCACTGACTCCCGCAACAGCCGTCCTGGGGCAATCTCGCTGGATTCGCTATCGGGACTGTTCCAGAGTTTGGCGGTGGCATTGAGGCCTGAGCGCGATCGCACCTGAAGTTTGATGTCACCCTTGGGGGGGGTTCCGGGTTCTGGTAACACGGAAAACACTGATCCGCTGCCATAGCGATTGAGGACGGCCAGGGGTAAGCCTCCTAACCAGAGTTTAAAGGGATCGTTGCCCGAGTCCCGTGCCAAAATTACCCCATCGGCCCCTAAGGCGGCGAGTTGGGGAACGAGGGGAGAGGGAAGTTCCGTGGGCAGATCGCAACGTTCGAGACCGCTACGGCAAATGCTGGGGGTTTGTTCGGCCCCGGCAAAGGTCTCCACCAGTTGTTCGGTGCGGGTGAGGAGATTGGTGAGGGAGGCTTCTGGAGATAGCCACCAGAGTTGTTGGGTTAGGGCGTAGGTGAGAAGGCCGCAACTAAATCCCTGCCATTGACTTTCGGTGGCTACCTGTGGTAAGGCGGCGGCGGAGATGACCCAACCGGGTACGTCCCGTTTGAGGTTGGCTTTTTGTTGACTCCGTTGTTGGTCTTGGAATTGCCGCTGTTCGCTGTCGAGTTGGGCGACGGTGGGACTGGGGCGCGATCGCACTCTTAGATTTCCCAGCAAGGGGTTGCCGGGATAGGTGTAGCTGGTATCGAGGACGGTGACAATTTTCGGGGTGGGGAGCGATCGCAGCAGCAACCAGAGGCTGCTGAGGGGTAAGTCTAAGCCATCGGCCATGACTAAACTCGGTTCGACGGCCTCGGAGTCGGGAGACGGCTGCACCTGCGAGCCATAGCCACTAAAATGCAGCCAGATCACATCGTTGCTGCTGAGATCGGCAAAATGACGCTGCAAGGCTTCTAGGGTTTGGGCACGGGTGGCCCGTTCGTCGGTGAGGGTTAACATCTCCTCGGCCCTAAAGCCAAAGCGATGCTGAAGAACCTGTTGTTGCAGGGCCACATCGGTCACAGCCCCGGTTAGGTCACTTCCCGTTGCCTCGGGATAACGGTTAATTCCAATCAGTAAGGCCCGTTTCTTGACTAGAGGGTCGGCAACGGCAGCCTGCCAAGGGAAATCTCCTAATACGAACCCCGTCCCCGTAGCTGTTGTGGCAGCTAACAGCCAGGCGGATTGTTGTAGAAAACCCCGTCGTTTCATAATTATTACGTAGGATAGTCAATCGTTGACAGTTTGGTCTGAATAATTATCGCAGTAGGCAAATTAAACAAGACATATAAAATGGTGTAATTTCTGACAATACAGATGTTTCAGAGCTGTTAACTGTCAACTATAATCCGAGTATGGTGAACAGGCCGCCAGGGGCCTGTCCCCAACTGTGACTGTTACGGTAACTACTCGTGCATCGCCTTCGCCAGTTCCGCCGCCACTTCCGGGCGAGAGAATTCTGGCGGTGGCAGTTCACCCCGTCGCAGCATCTCCCGGACTTTGGTTCCCGAGAGGTGAATCCGCTCTTCTGAGGCGCTGGGACTGGTTTTAGAGGTGGCCATGGTTCCAGTGCGGGTGCAGTAGAAGGCGTGCTCGAACTTCATCGGGGTAATCCCGAGTTCTCCCGGCTCAAACTCCTCAAAGATTTCTTGAGCGTCGTAGGTTCCATAGTAATCCCCGACTCCGGCGTGGTCTCGTCCCACGATGAAGTGAGTGCAGCCGTAATTTTTGCGGACGAGGGCGTGGAAGATGGCTTCCCGAGGGCCGGCGTAGCGCATGGCAGCCGGGTTGATGGCCATCATGACGCGATCGCGCGGGAAGTATTTATCGAGCATGATTTCATAGCAACGCATCCGCACATCAGCGGGGATATCATCGCTCTTGGTTGCCCCAACTAGGGGATGTAGAAACAGGCCATCGACGGTTTCTAAGGCACATTTTTGGATATATTCATGGGCCCGGTGGATGGGGTTACGGGTTTGGAAGCCGACCACGGTTTTCCAGCCTTTTTCTACAAACATCTGCCGGGAGACGGCTGGATCGATTTGGTAGTTGGGGAACAGGGGATGGGGATCTCGCTCCAGCATCCAGACGGAACCGGCTAAGTTGACGGGCCCTTGTTCATAGACGACGGCCACCCCCGGATGTTTGTCTTCGTTGGTGCGATAGACATGGAGGGCTTCTTGCAGTTTGTCGTAGTGATATTTCTCGGTTAGGTCGAGAACGCCCACGAAGCGGCCGGTTTTATCGTCGAGACGGACGCGATCGCCCTGCTTGAGAGAGTTGGCGACGTCTTCGCTGACACTGAGGGTAATGGGGACTGACCAGGGTAAGCCGTTGGCCAGGCGCATGTCCTTGACCACTCGCAAGTAATCGGCTTCTGCCATAAAGCCAGTCAGGGGGCTAAAGCCACCAATGGCAATTAGGGCTAAGTCCGAGAAGGTGCGATCGTCCATCGTCACCCGAGGCAGGTCATCGGCTTGAGCGAGAAACTCCTGTTTCTGTTCAGCCGTGGCCAGGCGATTAATCAGAGTGCCACCATGGGCGGCAATGGTTTCTTGAGGTTGAGTGGCTACAGTCACGTTGGAGACGGGATTAAGAGTTAGCTGTACGGGGTACAATCGTCTCCAAGTTTAGCCCTAGATGGGGTCAACGACCAAATTTTCCCCTCCTGAGGAGTCTTTGGAGACTTCGATAATCAAAACTAATCTCATCCTGGATTTGCTTTTAATCTTTAAAATTTGCCCCTTGTTACAAAACTTCAAAGTTAAGGGCTAGATAGGAATTATTCCTAATAAAAGAACGGATTTGACAGGGTTTCAGGGATTTGCTAAGATTTTCACACTGACCTACTTGTATGCAAAATTCGGGAGTTGGCGAGAGAGTTGAGCGAACCCGAAGCCAGATTTTTGCCCATTCACAGACCGGCTTGATTCCCTAAACCCCAAAGCCAGAGAGACTTTAGGGAATTCAGAAGTTTTGCTTTCAGGGAGAGATTGCTCCCAGGAAATCGAGAGATGGATGGGAGAAATTTGCCCGACTCGGTCTTCAGTCCGTCGCTCACGATGGGGTTTGTTCTTTACAGAACTTTACCAAAAAATAGCGTGAGCTTGACAAAATTCCCCATCCATGCCAACGAAATTAAGAGGCTAAGCCTAACAGTTGTGCGGTAACCGCAAGACTTTCCTCATACAACACATCATGTCCCCAGCGTTGTAGTTGTTGAGCCATTAAGGCCTCAGCCTTCTGGTCTGACAGAGCCGTGACCTGTTCCGTGCGACAAGATTGGGCGCTGCCTCCGGCTTCCATACGCATACAGCCGGTGGTTTCTGAACAAAGAATCGTGCAACAGTCGGCCTCAGGATTCGAGGAATTGAGGCGCAGCGCCACCAAATCTCCGGGAATTTCGCCCATATCCGCCACCGGAACCCCCGCTAACTCCGCCAGAATTTCGCGATCGCACTCTCCCTGGAACTTGATATGAGTAATATCGTAATCTCCCGACTCCACCGCATAGGAGGTAGGAGTCCAGCCGAGGCGACTAGCAAACCAACCCAGGAACAGTAAGGCCTGAGAGTCATTGCCCTTCTCATAATCAATAGTGATGCTGTCGATTTCTCCCAGGGACATCCGCCGTTCCGGGGGATCGAAGGCCGCCGCCGTCAACTCCTGCCAAGGGGAAAGTCGATGCCAGTTGAGGTCAGCAATATAGGTTTCCTGTTCCACCAACTGCTGCATTTTCAGCAATTCCGAGCCTGGATCACTGAAATAACTCGAATCCACCACGGTACAGTTACTAGAGGTGGCCAACGCTTGGAATAACTCCTGTTCTGGGTTCGGGGTAGCTTTCCACCAAACAAACCGGGGTAACTCAGGAACCATCAGGGAGGTGACCAAACTACCCACCCGGTTGAGGGCTTCCTTCGTACCCCGTAGAGTGATGTACTCGCAACAGACCAACTTAGAACTCTGACGCTGAAGGGGGCAATAGGCCGAGACTTGGGCTGTTACGCCCTTGTCTTCAATGCCAAAGGTGGGACAGAGGGTAATAATACGACAGGGATTGGCGGCGGCGATCGCCTCACTAATCTGGAA
>SMDP01000054.1:0-9963 GCA_012911965.1 Geitlerinema sp. P-1104 | reverse complement strand
TCGGCTTCTGCAAAGCCACAACCGGTGTATTAGAACTCATAATCGATGTTTTCCCTAAACGCTAAGAACAACTCAACACAAACAACTCAAGGCACTGAATCCATGATCACCCAAGCCAATGGCCAGAGTCATAAATTTCCTTAATCTCGTTACAACCGTCGCCAGCGACGATTATCTCGGTTCAGCAGCAATTCCGCTTCTACCGGTTCCCAGGTTCCCGCTTCGTAGAGGGGAATCGACTCCGGTGGTGCGGGTGCATCCCACACTTCCAAGACAGGAGTTAACACCCGCCAGGAGGCTTCCACCTCATCGCCACGGGTAAATAGAGTTTGGTCACCCAACATACAGTCAATCAACAAACGGCTGTAAGCATCGGTACTGGGTTTGCCAAAAGCCGCATCATAGCGGAAATCCATATTCACCGATCGCGTCCGCAGGGAAGTTCCCGGGGTTTTCACCTCGAAACGCATACTAATCCCCTCATTGGGCTGAATCCGCATCACCAAGACATTGGGATTGGCTTGCTTGGCGGCAGATTGGAACATGAGAAAGGGGACATCCTTAAACTGAATGGCAATTTCCGAGACTTTCTTGGGCATTCGTTTGCCCGTTCGCAGATAGAAGGGAACCCCTTTCCAGCGCCAGTTATCGATACCCAACTTTAAGGCCGCATAGGTGGGGGTGGTGGATTCAGGATCAGCGCCATCTTCCTCCCGATAACTGGGAATGGCCTTTCCATCCATCCAGCCTTTGGTATATTGCCCACGCACCGCCGCATTCTCCAGATGTTCCGTATCCGCTAGACGGGTGGCCTGAACCACTTTGACTTTCTCGTTGCGAATACTATCGGCGTCGAGAGAGTTGGGGGCCTCCATGGCCGTGAGGCTAAACAACTGCATTAAATGGTTTTGCACCATATCCCGCAAGGCCCCAGCCGTTTCATAGTAGCCGGCCCGTCCTTCGAGGCCCACCCGTTCAGCTACGGTAATCTGAACATGATCCACAAATTGCCGATTCCAAAGCGGTTCAAAGATGGCATTGGCAAAGCGGAAGACGAGAAGGTTTTGGACGGTTTCTTTGCCGAGATAATGGTCGATGCGATAGACTTGCCGTTCGTCGCAGACCGATTGCACCACCTGGTTGAGGAGTTGGGCGGAGGCTAAATCCCGGCCGAAGGGTTTTTCGATGACCAATCGTTGTTTACTGGGATCGGCCAACATCCCCGCTTCCCCAAGTTGCTGGGTGGCTTCGCCAAAGAAACGCGGGGCCACGGAGAGATAGAAGACTCGATTTCCCCGAGTTCCCCGTTTGTCATCGAGTTCGCTGAGGAAGGCTTTGAGATCTTGGTAGTCTTGGGGATTGTCGATGTTACCGGGACAGTAGAAGAGTCCTTGGGCAAAACTATTCCAAATCTCCTCGGACTGCAAGCCACCGCCAAACTCATCCACCCCCTGACGACAATGGTCGCGGAAATAGTCGTGACTCCATTCCCGGCGTGAAACTCCCACGATGGTCAATTCTGGGGGAAGACGACGTTCTAGGTGCATCTGATAAATGGCGGGAACCAGCTTGCGCTGGGTTAAATCCCCCGATGCACCGAAGATAATCAGAATCTGGGGTTCAGGAATGCGATCTTGTTGCAGTCCAACGCGCAGGGGATTGTCTTGGATAGCGACCATAGAAGCTTTAATGATTAGAGTGACAGTATTGAGTTGACAATTGTGGACTTAGGCTTGTCAACTCTCGCCATGGGGGAAGATTCAGGGTTCCCTGACTTTTGGGATGGGGGTTAGTGGCGATCGCCCCGGGCCCCTTCTTGAATAAATGACTCGACTAAGGCCACGTCTTCGGGGCTACCGATGACCAACGGGGTTCGCTGGTGCAGTTTCTCGGGAATGACATCCATAATGTTTTGCAGTCCGGTACTGGCTTGTCCGCCGGCTTGTTCCATGAGGAAGGCTAAGGGGGCCGATTCGTAGAGAAGCCGCAATTTCCCTTCGGGTTTCTTCACGGTTCCGGGATAGAGGAAGACGCCGCCTTGTAGCAAGATACGGTGGAAGTCTCCCACGAGGGCGCCACTGTAGCGTCCGGTATAGCCTTCGTGGCGGTGGACGTAGCGAATGTAATCTCGTATGGAATCCTCCCATTGCCAGAAGTTGCCTTCGTTAACACTATAGACGGAACCATGTTCAGGCACTTGGATGTTTTCTTGCCAGAGGATAAATTCCCCGAGGCTGGGGTCGAGGGTGAAGGAGTGAACGCCGGTGCCGATGGAGTAGACTAGGACGGTACTCGGACCGTAGAGGATATAGCCAGCGGCGAGTTGTTTATGGCCCGATTGCAGTAAGTCAAGGGCTTCTCCGCTTTCGTCGTTGCCTTCTTGTTGCCGGATGGCGAAGATGGACCCGACGTTGAGGTTAGCATCAATGTTAGAGGACCCGTCAATGGGGTCATAAACGAGGGTATAGCGGCCAATGGGGCAGTTTTCGGGGATGTAGTAGGGTTTTTCCATCTCCTCGGAGGCTAGGCGACAGACGAGGCCACTTTGTTTGAAGACGGAGATGAAGACTTCGTTGGCGTAGACGTCCATTTTTTTGACGTCTTCTCCCTGGACGTTTTCTCCCCCAGCAAAGCCGAGAACCCCATCCATGAGGCCCGCTTGGCTGAGACGACGCGCCGTGAGTTTCCCGGCTAGGGCGATGCGGTTCATCAGGGTACTGAGATCCTGGGCCTCGGGGGAGAAGCTTTGTAGTTGTTCGAGGACATGGCGCGATAGGGTGGTACAGTCGCGGTCTAAGGCCCGTTGGGGCATCTCGAAGGATTCGCTTGGTGTCATAAAGGGTTTTTATCTAGGGTGTTCAGGGGGGGGTGTTCAGGGGGGGTGTTCAGATCGGTAACGGACTCGGGAGGTTCGGCGATCGCTGCTTCTATGGTAAAACCACTTCCGGCGATCGCACCCCCTTTCCGTCGGGACTATAGATTTTCTTTAGATTAAACTCCGATTCGTTTTCCATATAATGAGGGGTTAAGGAGTGTCCGGATTACGGTCTGTTGCCCCAAAACCTCAACACCAACCTTTCATTGATCTCCAGAATAATTCCCTAAACTTGCCCATTTTTTGAGATGATGTTGCCATGTTTGTTTATATTAGTCCGAATTGCCAACAAGAAGCCCAGAATTACAATAAACTGGATAAATTAACCAGCCTTAAAAACTCAATCCAGACCCATGGCATTACAGCTATACAAAGTCATTTTGACTGGAACTATCCTTATCTAAAACATCGTTTTCATAATTTACGTCTGATTGGCAAAATCCAAAAAGTCGGCAATGACCGAGTATTTTGCTTGTTAAAAATTTTCCAACGGGGTCAACCTGATTATGAACACCGTTTTTTAGATAATCCCGATCAATACGGAGAAACTCACCTTAGACTTAATATCCTGAGTATTGAGCGAGAAATTCAACATCAAAAAGAGGCCTTAACTAGCGAACAACAACCCAAATATTTGCCCGCGCATCTAAAAGAATGGCTGCAAAAACCTAGTTTACTCATGGATAGCCAAGGGGGGGCAATTTATGAAACTCGCATCTGGGTTGAACAATTCAAAACGGTGGAGATTGACCGTCATTGGCAAACCTATCATGAGTTGGTTTATGGACTGATTGAACAAGACTCGAATCCGGAAATTCAAGAACAGCCGACTCCCTATGACGGTCTATCGTGGTGTTACCATAAAACTCGCCAAAAAGCAATTCTTTTCTCGCGAATTGAAGCCACTGATAGCCCTGGGAATTTAGCGATTTTGTTAATTTCTCCCTTTGCGAAACGCCCGAGTTTGCAAGATATCGGCCAATTAGGGGCATCTCTCAATTTATATGGCCCCGGATTGGAAAATCGCCTCACTCATCCCCTCTCCCGCAATGATATCGCCCAATACTCCCTACGATATTATCCCCGTTATTTACTCCTTGACCCCGATATTTGGTATGAAATTGAGCGGGAAGCCGAAGGAAATTTTGCCCTATCTTTGGAAGAAGAAAGCATACTAGAGTCTGGGAAATTACCTATTTTCATCAATGGTCGAGCGGGAAGTGGTAAATCGACGATGTTGTTTTATTTGTTTGCCTATTATTGCCAAAAATACATTGATATCCGTGAACATAACCCAGAACTTCCTGAGAAAGCCTTGGGAGTTCATCCTCTGTTTATTACTTACAACAAACGCCTGCTTCAATCGGCGCGTCAGGGGGTGAAGAAACTCCTCAATCACCATCATCATTTTGCGGATAAATCGATTGAGATTGACTTTGAAACCTTTTTTACACCCTTTCAAGAGTTTCTATTGAATCGATTGGATTCTGAAACGGTCGAAAAATTTGATTTAGATAAACATATCTCATTTTATCAGTTTGAACGAGCCTATCAATCCTCCTTTCCGGGGAAACTGTCTCCGGCGGAATGTTGGCATATTATTCGAGCATTTATTAAAGGCTACAATTTAGAGGATATGGTGGCTGAGGATTATTCAGATATTCCTCGGAGAGAACGAACCGTTCCTGAAGATAGCTTTAAATTTGTTTGCGATCGCGTCTATCCTTGGTATAAAAATTACTTGAGATCCAATTGTTGCTGGGATGACCAAGATTTAATTCGTGAGGTTTTAAAACAAGGAAATGTAACCGAGAAATATAGCGCCCTTGTCTTTGATGAAGCTCAGGATTTTACGAAATTAGAACTGCGGCTGTTGGTGCAACTTTCAATTTTTACCGATTACGAACTCTATGCCCCCGTGGAGAGTTTACCCTTTGCCTTTGCCGGCGATCCACTACAAACCCTAAATCCCACTGGCTTCCGCTGGACAAGTGTACGGGCGGCCTTTTATGAACAGGTGATTGCTAGTTTAGATCCTGATCGCCATCTGAATCTGCAGATGACTTTCCATGAACTGAAATCTAACTATCGCTCCCTGGGGGCGATCGTGCGGCTAACCAATTTAATTCTTCTCTGGCGCTATTTATTTTTTAAAAGCCATCAACTGACCTTACAAATCCCTTGGAAACCCGGAAACGGCATTCCTCCGCAAAAATTTATCCTCTCCCAGAACCTAGAAGCCGCTCAATTTCGCCAACACTGTCAAAATGACCCCATCATTCTCATTCCCTGTGAAGAAGGGGGAGAGTTGCACTATCTGCAACAGGATGAACTGCTGCGGGATCTATTTCCCGAGATTCGGGAGGATAAAGTCCCCAAAAATATCCTCAGCGCCAGTCAAGCCAAGGGGTTGGAGTTTCCTTTTGTAATCCTCTATAAGTTCGGAGATGAACTGGCCCAAGGGCAAACCAGTCTCGACAAACTCTATCATGACCAGAAACGCAACTTAGAACAGGAGTATTTCTTTAATAAACTCTATGTAGCGGCTAGTCGTCCAACAGAGGCGTTAGTGATTTTAGATTCTCCTGGAGGGGATCAGGCGTTATGGCGATTTGCCGATCGCAAGGGATGCGATCGCGCCATCAAAGCCAGCCAACTCGAACCCCAAGATGCGGACCAAATTAGCTTTTTACCCAGGGGGGAGAGTTTCGCCGTCTTTAACCGAGACAATCGCCTCGAACAAGCGCAACAGTTTTGGGAAAACGGCTTAAGTCAGGAGAATCCCGAATTTCTCAATCGGGCCGCCGACTTTTATCGGTCTCTCAATGACTATGAGACGGCCCAGCGGTGTCAGGCCTGGGCCTTGAAGTTTGAACGAGAGTTTCAGTCGGCCGGAGAACGCTTTTTAGCCTTAAATGAACCCCAGGAGGCCCGGACTTGTTTTTGGCAGGGGCTGTGCTGGCCGCAACTTTGGGATTGGTATCAAGAGTATCGCGGTTTGGCCATCGAGAGGGCGATCGCCGAGTTTATGGTGAGTCAACCGGCGTCACTCATCCAACTGCGAGAGTTCAGCCAACAGCTAGACACCCACATGGGCCAGGCCCAACGCCATTACACCGAAAAACCCTGGCGCATGGCCATCCAAGCTTACCGAGACACCATCCAAGAGTTCCTCAACGCCAAAGAAACTCTCACCCCCGGAGAATGGCGACAATACGGCGATTCCCTCGAACAACTGGCCCAAGCTAAATATCCTCAATTACTGCATAGCGCCGGTTCTTGTTTTTACGCGGCCCAAACTCCAGAAAATCAGCGTCGCGCTGTGGACTGTTGGGAGGCCTGCGGCGCCACCAACCATCGGAATTATTATTTAGCCAAGGCCCAACAGGTGGGGTTTCCTGAGGGAATGTCCTATCTGAGGGAGGCGCAGGCCCATAAACAGATTGTTGATGTTTGGGAACAGGCCGGGAAGCCGGGGAAAGCGAACTGGCTGAACCACCTCGATGAGATCCGTTGGGCCCTCGAACAGGAACGGCGATCGGATGATTTGGTGCATTATCTCCTCCAGGCCCGTCGTTGGTTGGAGGCGATCGAAAGTCTTGATCGCTGTCAGGCCCCTGACTGTCAGGCCCTCACCTGGGAAGTGGTGCGTCAACTAGCTACCTCCAACCTCACCCCCGATGATACCCGTCCCCAACGTCGTCGTTATGTGGAGTTTCTCAATCAAGTCATCCAGGATGAACGTTGGTCCCGCCATCTAACGCCGGCGGAAGTGGGGGCGAGTTTTGAACGAGTGGGGGAGTGGGTTCCCTGTCTCAGCTTTTATGAACAGTTACTAGAGACTCAGGATCTCAGTCCCCATTGGCAACGTTACGCCCAGCAACGCTGGTTAGCCACCAAGTTCAAGCAGCAACAGTTCGCTGAGGGAACGAATGCCCAACGGGCCCAAGATATTCGCGCTGAGATTGAACGCAAGGGCCAGCAGTGGCAAATCGATCCCAGCCGCATTCTGCCGGAACCCCAACCTGCTGAACCCAGCCGGCTACCGGGAACGGTGCAAGTTGAGGGATTACCGGAACGAGTGCTGTTGCAACGTCGCGGAAACGGCGCGCAGTTTGTCTTGGGAGGGGTGTCGGTGGAGGCAGTCCAAACCAGCAAATCGTTACAGGTGACGTTACAGTCTCGGCAGACGGAGGAATCGGTATTCCTCAAACTCACCCGCAAGGGGGGATTAATTCGTCGCAATGGCTTGACAATTTATGCAGATAATGGTAATAGTCTGCTTTTTCGCCTGGGTCAAGTCTGTTTGGGCCGACTGGTGTATCAGGGGGGGAATCCCCGAGTGGAGGTTGTGGTGTCCGGTTTAGAGGAACGCCAACGGATCTGCATTCGTCCGGGTTTGTAGGGGATTGGCAATTAGGCTAATGGGAACGTCCTCACGTGGCTTTTGACAAGAGGAACGGTTGGTCACGCAAAAATTTCAAAGAATGAACTTATATTAAATAGGAGTTAGATACTAGCCGAGTTAGCATTGTTATAGTAAAGTGGACTAGAGAGCATTTTGCTAAACAGTTTATTAAATAATTCGAGGAAAAACCAAGAATGGGGCTACAAAAACCGGATGCTAAAACCCGCTTGCTGTTGATGCTTTGGGCTTCTGGGGAAGACAGTATCCCCAAGGGGAAATTACTACAAAAAGTCAAGCGTTCTGCGGAAAAATCAGGAGATTTTGACCCTATTTTTGAGGGGTTAGTCGAGCAAAACGCGATTAAGACGGAGAAAGCGGGTCAGTCATTTCGAGTTCGCTTGGGCGATCGCGGTTTAAACGTCCTGCAAGACGGCTTAAACAATCCCAACTTTAATTTCCCGGGCAGCGTTGTCAGCAGTCGCTTAGCCAATGCACTCTTGCAATGGCATCGTCAATCCGCCAGCACCGCTGTTCCCAAAACTCCTGAAAAAGCAATTCTCTCTTATGACGCCTTTAAAGCGGCGGCGTTAGAGGTCTATGATCGTCTCAATAAGGACTACCATTTAGAGCATTTAGTGCCAATTTATCAGATTCGCCGGGGTTTGGGCGATCGCGTCAGCCGCTCTCAGTTTGACGACTGGATGCTAGAAATGCAAGCCGACGATCTCTTGCAGCTTCAAGGAGGCAGTTTACCCGCCGATCAGTCCAATCCTGAAACCTTAGCCGATTCCATCACCACCGAACTCAGTGGACTGAGATGCTACGCCAAGCGGCTTTAAGTTACATCAATTGCCATCACTCTCCCCTAAATTCTCCCCGAAGCAGTACGACTCAACCCGTTTAGATCTCTCATGGCAGATTCAGTTTCCCCCCTCCAAGATATCCACACCGCCATTCAACAAGACAACCCCTTTAACCGGGAGTTGGTCGTTAAACGACAAGCCGTTTGGAACGGTGAATTTATTGACGTTCCCAGTATTAATGCCGAAGCCTCTGATACAGTATATCGCGCCCTGTCCGACATTTCCGAAGGCAAACGGAACGTCGCAGGAGTGAGCCTAGTTGCTGAAAAAGGTCTCGGCAAAAGCCATATTGTCGGCAGAATCCGCCATCATCTGCAAAGCACGGGTGGAGCCTGGTTTATTTATATGGGAGATTATAACAATCTCAACCACATTAAGCCAGAATTTCTCAATATCCTCTGCCAAAGTTTGCGCCAAACGGGCAGTCAAGAGGTCATGCAATGGCAAGAATTGGCGGCTGATTTGCTCAACGAAGCCCTGAATCAAAGTCACTCTCCAAAAGAGTGGATGCAGGAGATTAAAGGTAAGATTAAAAAGGAGCCTGATTTGATTGACGAGTTAGCCAGTGAGGTGAGTAACCGTCAACTTGATAATGGGCTGGATAATAGCGATCCCTATCTAATCCGCAGTATTCTCTGGACGTTAGATCGCATCAAAGCACTGCAAGCCATCCGTTGGATTTCGGGGAAAGGAATTTCATCGAGAGATAGCGACATGATGGGATTACCAGAACAGGATGAAGATGATCAAATCGATGAGTTTGAGCGTTCCTGCCAGATTTTGGATTTAATTAGTCAATATAATCCAATTTTGATTTGCTTTGATCAACTCGAAGGAACAGAAATCTCAGACAATGGCTACACCAAGGCACAGGTCATTGTTACCCTAGCCATGGATCTCTATAATGCCCTGAATAAAGGTGTTATTTTGACGGCTCTCTATCCTGATATTTGGCAACATCAAATCAGGGCATTACCTCAAGCTGAAGCGGTGGTGGATCGCATTGGAGAAACTCGGGTTGATCTGAAGTATTTAAACTCAGAAAATGTTGTTGATTTAGTGCAAGATTGGCTCAAAGACTTTTATGAACAGCGGGGATTAACGCCCCCAACATCAATCTATCCCTTTAAACAAGAAGCTCTCGAAGCCATTGGCCGGCAACGGGCCACCGCTCGGGATGTCTTACAACATTGTAAGTCTCATTGGGTCATCGATCCTGATCCTGATCCTGTCAAGTCTATTTTTGAGAAAGAACTGGCCAACTTGGATATGGAAGAGCGGCTAGAGGATAAGTCCAGACTTGCCAAAGCCTTGAAATTTGCCTACCAATTGCTGATAAAACTAAAAAAAAATCTGGGCGATTTTGAAATTGAGGCGGTTGAAGGGATTAATACCCCGGCTTCAGAAGCCCGGTATTGCTTGGATTTCCGAATCATCGGACAACAAGATCATGAGTCCGTTAAAATTGGGGTGATGGTCTTGCAAATGTCTGGAGGTCGCGGCGTACAAGCGGGGTTAAAACGGTTGGTCAATTATGAGGGCTATGGGATTACTCGGGGTTGTTTAGTGCGCTCCAAAGACATTAGCCCTTCGGCTCAGAAAGCGCAGTTTTTCCGCGACCAACTGTTGCAAGACAAGGGAGGAAAATGGGTTTCCTTAAAAGCCGAGCCGATGAAGCCGTTACTGGCGCTATTAGAGATATCTGAATCCTTGGACGATTACGAGATTGACGAAGCGCAACTGCAAGAGTTTATCGAAGCGGAAGGTCTCCTGATTGATAATCCCTTGCTTCAGGAGATTGTTAGCCGTCCTTCCGG
>SMDP01000539.1 GCA_012911965.1 Geitlerinema sp. P-1104 | reverse complement strand
CACTGGTGTCAAGTTAAGGAAATCGTGGAAAAGTCAAGAAAGTGTAAACAACCCGAGACCAAGGGAAAAATGCTTATAGGCTAAGGACTAGCTAGCCAGGACAAAAGATGCCTAAGAAGACCTATCACAAACCGGGAAACCCGGACTTCAGACGACATCGCTCAGTGCCCGGACCAGTGAATCGGACGATTGAGCAGCGCTTGTTCGAGATGTTAAGTCCGGGAACGTTTGCCTCCCTCAAAAGCGTAAGCAACAAAGGACGACGGTTACGAGAGCGAACTCTAACCCTGCCGGTGATGACAGCGATTGTCCTGAGCCTAGTTTACCGGCAAATGACAGGGCTAAGTGAAGTGCTGCGAACCCTAGAACAGGAGGGACTGTTTTGGGTGAAAGCTCAACGCATCAGTAAACAGGCTCTATCCCAAAGATTACAAAGCCTGCCGGCCCATCTGTTTGCCAGTTTGCTCGAGCAGGTCATTGAGCGCTTGAACCAATCCTCAGCGCCCGGGGAAGTCTCGCCATTCTGGAGACCGGTGCGGTCTAAGTTCCCAGCCATTTGGCTAGCTGACGGGTCAACCCTCGAAGCCTTAAAAAAGAAACTGCATCGTCATCGCGGCAAAAAAGCCACCTCCCCCTTGGCCGGCAAGACGATGATGATGGTCGATGCCTTCAACCATCGCCCCCAGGCGGCCTGGTACAGTCCTGAAGCCCAATCCAATGATAAGCTTTGGACTGACTCATTGCTCGAACGTCTGCCAAAGGGCGGTTTAATGGTGTTTGACCTGGGATTCTTTAAGTTTCCTTGGTTTGATGCCTTTAGCGATTCGGGCAAGTTCTTTGTGACTCGCTTGCGGGAGAAAACCGCTTACAAGAATCTCAAGGTACTCGGTCAAAACCGTTACGTTCGTGACGAACTGATAGATTTAGGGCAATACCGCTCTAATCCTTGTCACCATCCCGTGCGTCTGGTGTCCGTCTCTTGGGAGGGAACCATCTACCGCTATTTGACCAATGTCACTGACCCCGAGGTCTTGTCCGCCCGCTACGTTAGCGAGCTTTATCGCCAACGCTGGCGCATTGAGGAGGCCTTTCTCGTGACCAAACGCTTGTTAGGTTTGGCTTACCTCTGGGTCGGTGGCTCCAATGGCATTGAAATCCAGATTTATGCCACCTGGATTTTCTATGCGGTGCTTACCGACGTCTGTTCCCAGGTCTCTGAGGCTTTACATGAACCCATTGACCGCATTTCTCAGGAAATGGTTTTCCGCAGTCTTTACTTTTTCAGTCGCGCCCGGGAACAGGGCCGTGTTGAGGATGATGAACTCATTCCTTTTCTGGTTCAATATGCCCAGTCCTTCGGACTGGTTAAAGCTAGGCGTAAGCGCCAACGAAAGAAAGATGCTATCTCCCGTCAGGTCTGGTCTCACCCCTTAACTTGACACCAGTG
>SMDP01000538.1 GCA_012911965.1 Geitlerinema sp. P-1104 | reverse complement strand
ATCCTGGTTCAAGATGAAACGGCCTTAGAGGCGATCGCAGCGGCGGCGGAACGGGGGTTAGTGGTGAATCCTTCGGGATCAGATTGGCTTTATCCCTATCGTTTAGCCAGCCGGGCCGATGTGGTGGCGAGTCTTTGTCAAGTGCTGGCGTTGGATCAGCCCCAATTTATGGCGTTAGTTCCCTCGGAGTTTGTGGCCCCGATTGAGGTTCCTGAGTTGCGGGGAGTCTGGCTGACGAATGTGGACAGTGAGGTCTTGTTTTCCTCCCAGAATCTACGGGAGGGGTTTGAACGCTTGCATCGTCTTAATTTTAATACCGTGTATCCGGTGGTTTGGAATTGGGGCTATACCCTCTATCCCAGTCAAGTGGCTGAACCGGTAATTGGTCGCGCCGTGGACCCGGAACCGGGCTTGCAGGGGCGTGATATGTTGGCGGAGGCCGTCGAGTATGGTCAGGAGTTGGGGTTACGGGTGATTCCCTGGTTTGAATTTGGTTTTCAGGCCCCGTCTTATTCTGAGTTGGCGCGACGGAATCCAGAGTGGTTAACCCAACGGGCCGACGGAACTCAGACGATTATGGAAGGGGAACATGAGCGGGTTTGGTTGAACCCTTTTCACCCGGAAGTTCAGGAGTTTATTCTCGATTTGGTGTTAGAAATTGTCGAGAATTATGATGTAGATGGGATTCAGTTTGATGACCATTTAGGGTTGCCGGTGGAATTTGGTTATGATGCCTATACGGTGGAGTTGTATCGCCGTGAGCATGATGGAAATGATCCACCGGAAGATTTCAATGACCCGGATTGGGTGCGTTGGCGGGCCGACAAAATTACGGAGTTTGTGGGGCGAACGTTTGAGGCGGTGAAGGCGGTGAAGGCGGATGTGGTGGTCTCAGTGTCTCCGAATCCGCAGCATTTTGCCTATGCGCGCTATTTACAGGATTGGCAGCGCTGGCAGGAGTTAGGCTATATCGAGGAGTTGGTGTTACAGGTCTATCGCAGTGATATTGAGGTGTTTATTGGTGAGTTGAACCGTCCTGAGGTGTTGGCGGCCCGTCGTGAAATTCCGGTGGGAATTGCGGTGTTGGCGGGGTTACGCAATCGTCCGACGGAAATGCCGTTAATTGAGGAGAAGGTTCGGACAATTCGTAATCAGGGGTTTGCGGGGATGTCGTTTTTCTTCTATCAGAGTCTCTGGGATTGGTCGGAGGAGTCTCCGGTGCAGCGTGAGGCGGGGTTGGCGGAGTTTTTCCGGGAGGCGATCGTGGCTCCAGATGTGATGAATTAGGCGAAGATGACCGAACAATCCTCCGAATTAACAGAGTAAGACGATCGCCGCAAACTCGCCTGGAGTGACGCGCAGTGTAAGGTCGCTGGGCGGTGGCATGGTGAGGGCGATCGTCATGCTTCTATTGTACTGAGGGGTTAGAGGGGCGATCGCTGGGCGGA
>SMDP01000537.1 GCA_012911965.1 Geitlerinema sp. P-1104 | reverse complement strand
TGGCATCTACTTATAAATGGGCATGACTCCCCGTTGCAGACGGTCTAGATAGTCTCGTAAGTCTGTCGCCACTTCATTGGAGAGAATAAATCCTCCCAACATATTGGGAAAGGCCATCGTCAGCAGCATCATATCACTGAAGTCCAGAACCGATCCCAGATTGACCACTGCCCCCACAAACACACAGAGGACAAAAATGACCCGGTAGATTTGGGTTTGCTGGTCTCCAAACAGATAGGTCCAGGCCCGCTCCCCATAGTAACTCCAGGAAATCATGGTGGAGAAGGCAAACAGGAACACTGCCAAGGACAGCAGCACGGGAAACCAGCCAATTACCGTACCAAAGGCGGCTGCTGTTAAATCGACGCCAGTGCGTTCTAAGTCCTGATAAACGCCCGTAATCACCACCACCAGGGCCGTCATGTTACAGACCACCACTGTATCAATGAACGGCTCAAGCAGAGCCACAATCCCTTCTCGAACCGGTTCCTCGGTGCGGGCCGCTGCATGGGCGATCGCCGCTGAGCCGATTCCCGCTTCGTTAGAGAAGACGGCCCGGCGTACCCCTTGAATTAGAACCCCAATGAAGCCCCCTTCCACGGCTTCCGGGGTAAACGCACCCGAGATAATCGTAGCGAAGGCACTCGGGACTTCTGAGATATTAGTGAGAATAATCCACAGGGCTGCCAAGACATACACAAGACACATCGAGGGGACAATCGCCGCCGCTACGGAACCAATCCGACGAATACCACCAATGATGACTAGAGCGACTAGGGTCGCCAGCAACAGTCCATAGAGCCAATTGGGAAGGGGAACGAAATCGGAGATAGCGGAGAAGGACTGGTTGGCCTGAAACATATTACCGCCTCCCAAAGAGCCACCAATACAGAGGATAGCAAAGAGTACCGCTAAGATTTTACCTAGGGGTTCTAAACCCCGTTGCGCGAGACCCTGGGAGAGGTAATACATGGGGCCTCCAGCAATGCGACCATCGGCATAAACAGTGCGGTATTTTTGGGCTAAGGTACATTCAACAAACTTGCTGGTCATGCCAAAGAGTCCCGCCAGGGTCATCCAAAACACGGCTCCTGGGCCACCGGCTTGGACGGCGATCGCCACCCCAGCAATGTTCCCCAAGCCGACCGTTGCCGAGAGAGCAGCAGACAGGGCTTGAAAGTGGGTCAGTTCACCCTCTTCGTTGGGATCGTCATAATGACCCGCCACCACGTAAATGGCATGTTTAAAGGCACGGATATTGACAAAACTCATCCGCAAGGTGAAAAACACCGCCCCACCAATGAGCCAGAGGACAATCAGGGGAATCCCCCCAAGGCTAAAAAAGAGAACCTCTGCCATAGCAGCGACAAGACGGCTGAAGACATTATCAATCAGTTCTAAAATGTTGCCCGAAGCATTTAGAGATTCGTCCGCTACTTCCTGGGCGATCGCCGC
>SMDP01000536.1 GCA_012911965.1 Geitlerinema sp. P-1104 | reverse complement strand
GAACTCCTCCACTCCCTTGAGGCTCATTCGGGTCCGGTCAATAGTGCGGAGTTTAATGGGGATGGCACGAGGCTGGTCTCGGCTTCAGACGACAGAACCGTGAAGCTGTGGGATGTGACCACTGGGGAACTCCTCCACTCCCTTGAGGCTCATTCGGGTGGGGTCACGAGTGCGGAGTTTAATAGGGATGGCACGAGGCTGGTCTCGGCGTCAGGGGACCGAACGGTGAAGCTGTGGGATGTGACCACTGGGGAACTCCTCCACTCCCTTGAGGCTCATTCGGGTCCGGTCAGGAGTGCGGAGTTTAATGGGGATGGCACGAGGCTGGTCTCGGCTTCATGGGACGGAGTGAAGCTGTGGGATGTGGACACTGGGGAACTCCTTCACTCCCTTGAGGCTCAGTCCGATTGGGTCGGTAGTGCGAAGTTTAATGGGGATGGCACGAGGCTGGTCTCGGCAGGGCGCAGAACGGTGAAGCTGTGGGATGTGGGCACTGGGGAACTTCTCCAGTCTCTTGAAGCTCGTTCAATCCAGGTCAATAGTGCGGAGTTTAATGGAGATGGGACGAGGGTGGTCTCGGCTTCATTCGACGGAACCGTGAAGCTGTGGGATGTGACCACTGGGGAACTCCTCCACTCCCTTGAGGCTCATTCGCGTTCGGTCACGAGTGCAGAGTTTAATGGGGATGGCACGATGGTAGTCTCGGCTTCATCGGACCGAACCGTGAAGCTGTGGGATGTGACCACGGGGGAACTCCTCCACTCCCTTGAGGCTCAGTCCGATTGGGCCAAGAGTGCGGAGTTTAATGGGGATGGCACGAGGGTGGTCTCGGCTTCATCGGACGGAACCGTGAAGCTGTGGGATGTGACCACTGGGGAACTCCTCCAGTCTCTTGAAGGTCATTCCGGTGGGGTCACGAGTGCCAAGTTTAATCATGATGGTAGCCGGGTCGTCTTTACCCTAAGGGACGGAACCGTCAAAATCTGGAAGCCGGAAAGCTTGGAGGAGTTAATCGATCGCGCCTGTGACTGGCTAACTCCCTACCTCACCTCACATCCGAACGTCACGGACGATGATCGCGCCGTTTGCCATCTTCCACCCCAGACCCCCTAACCCCAACCCTCACGCCGTTCTCAACGCCACAATTGGGTCAAGTTGAGCCGCCCGTCGCGCCGGTAAAACCCCGAAAATCAAGCCAATCCCACCGGAGACCCCCGTCGCCAAAACGATCGCCGTCGGGGATAAGCCAGCCTCAAACTCCGTCAACGCTCCAACCGCAGCCACCCCAGCCATACCAATTCCCGTTCCCACCATTCCCCCCATCACCGAGAGCAACACGGCTTCAATGGTGAACTGCATCAAGATATCACTCGGAGACGCACCGATCGCCTTCCGTAGACCAATCTCCTGCGTCCGTTCGGTCACGGACACTAACATAATGTTCATAATGCCGATTCCCCCCAC
>SMDP01000535.1 GCA_012911965.1 Geitlerinema sp. P-1104 | reverse complement strand
CCCACCTTTGAAGCGGTGATTCAACTCGGACAAGAATGGCGCAAAACTGCCGAATAAACTCAGCCAAATCCGATGTATATTCTCGATACTGATCATCTGAGTCTCATTCAACGCAATGGTGAAACCAACGGATTTTGGCAAAAATAGCAACCGTTGAGAATATTCAAGTTGCCGTCACGGTCATTACTTATGAAGAAAAAATCAGAGGAAGACTCAATTTTCTGTCCCAAGCGAAAACAGTTTAGCAACAAATTATCGCTTATGAAGGACTGCAAAAAAAGGCAAAGGACTATTGTTTTATCCCCCTTTTACCCTTCGATTATCCTGCGGCAGTCGAGCATCAACGCCTCGGCAAAACCTACCCTCGTTTAGGCAATATGGACTTGAAAATTGCGGCGATCGCTCTGGTTCAAAATGCCACCCTCCTAACGTGCAACCAGTCTGATTTTGGCATTATCCAAGAACTCTCCATCGAAAACTGGTCAATCAACGGTTCTGGAATCAGGGATAAATAAGCCTGCGATCGCGATTCATCCATAGCCACGCACCCAGTCATCCACCTCACGCATCTTGTACGGTAGCCATAACAGGCATATTCCCCTGGATTGAGTTATCCTAGAATAGAGACTGAACCTTAAAAAGCGAGACGTCGGCAATGGGTACTATGGATAATTCCCCAATCCAGGATAGAGAATCAGCGGCTCCAATGTCTGTAACAGATTTACAGAGTCAACTGAATGATTTACTCAAGCAACTATCCCCTGAGCGATTACGGGTTCTGGCTGATTTTGCCGCTTATTTGGCTAATGCTGAAAGCGAGAGTGCAACCCAAGAACTCTTAGAAATTCCGGGATTGCTAGAGCGAGTTAAGCAAAATCACGCAACCCCTAAAAACCAGTACACCAGTTGGAGAAACCTCCGCTCTGATGTCTGATGTATGAAGTTCTACTCCATCCTGATGCCCAAAACGTTTACATTAATGCCGACAAAGCCTTAGCCAAGAAAATTGCTCGATGTTTACAACAGTTAGAGCAAACTCCGCGATCGCACCCGAATATCAAAGCTCTGAAAGGAGACTATGCAGGCTATTACCGCTATCGTATAGGTGACTACAGGGTCATCTATACGATAGATGATAAATTAGTCCAAGTGTTTGTCATCGCGATCGCCCATCGCCGTGAATCTTATGAGCGGTGAGAATGAGTTGATAAGCTTAGTGATCGGCAAAACCCCTCATCCACCAACTCCAGATGACCGTTGATGATTTGCAGTGCTTCCCCCGGACAGTTGAGGAGTTCTGGAATCAGGGAGAGATAAGCCTGCACTCGTTGTTCATCCATAGCCGCGCATCGGGTAGGGGATAGACCCCCATTTTACCCCATGCCCAAACTTCAGAAACCGGGTTTCTTTGTTAAATCTTGGTGAAGGAATCGAGATGCGGCTAGAAATACGGTTTCTTTTCCAGCGG
>SMDP01000534.1 GCA_012911965.1 Geitlerinema sp. P-1104 | reverse complement strand
AACTCCACATCCTGGAGGAAGAAACCATGGGTGGCTAAATGGAGAATACTGGGAGCCTGAACCTGTTTGAGCGCATTCTCCGTCGCCTCCGCCTCCGTGAGAACGATGGGATTGTCCAGCAGGGGAGCAATGGCCTCGACCTCCCGCTGAGTCCCCGGTAGTTCTCCAAACTGTAAATCCTCTATCTCCATTGACCGTTGAGACTCTCCCCGAGTCGCCTGTGCTACCTGCATCACCGCAGATGTATCCGCATCATCATAATTAGGATTGGCAAACAACACCGGCGGTTGACGACTGGGGCGGGGATTTTGCAGTCGTAATAAATCCCGTCCCGTGGTCAAATGAGTCAATTGATAGGATTCCACCAAATAACGATTCTCTTCATCCACCAGTGCGGCAAAGGGAATCAAGTTGAGTTGACCATCAGGAGACAGAAGTAGATGAGTGGCATCTCCCAGTAGAGGACGAATAGGAGCTATCAGCAACTCATCGAGTTGTCGTCCTGTGATTTGGACTCGTTGCTCGGAGTTGGGGACACGAGTGGCGTTGAGGAAGGCAACGGCGGCATGGTCGATGGTTTCAGCATCTCCTAAGTCTACCCACTGGGGGTCACCGGAGGCGTGGAGGATATAGGCGGCGTAGCGGGGGGATTCCCAGTTGTTGGAGGTAAAGTCAAAGGGAGAATACTGCACCAGTTCTACCAATACCGCATCATTCGGAATCAATGCCTGAACTGCCTCAATTTCCACCGGTTCCGTTGCCACTCGGAACTCAGCACTACGACGAGATAGGTCATCTTCCAACTGTTCCACCCGTTGACGCAAGGTGTCTATCTCGGCGCGATAGATTTCAGGGTCTTGGTTCCCTAAACCGGCATAGAGGCGAGTGGCTAGTTGAGTTTGGGCGTTGGTGTATTCGTCCAGAAGGGGAGCGAGTTCGGGGCTGAGGTTATCTCGTAAGAGTTGTTGCGTCTCGGTGACGGCATCGAGGATACGTCCTTTGCGGCGTAGGACTGTCGTGAGAGCCAGACGGGTGGCTTTGGGATGGTCTGGAGCTTCTTGGAGATGGAGGGAGACCGTTGCATGAGTTGTGTTGGTGAGAGTAGCGATATAGGCTTGTTTTCGGGCTTCTGAGCCGATGGCGAGATTTTGGGCTAGGTTCGTTTCTTCGACATCCAAGCTACGTTGGCGAAAACTGAGGCTTTGAGATATGTCTCCTTGAGCTTGGTAGAGTGCCGCCAAATTGTTAAGGCTGATGGCGACATGGGGATGAGACTCGCCCAGGCTGGTTTCATCAATCTCAAGAGAACGACGGTAGAGAGGTTCAGCCGCTTGATAATTTCCTTGGTAATGATAGAATGCTGCCAAGTTATTGAAGCTAGTAGCTACATGGGCATGAAAATCTCCTAGGGTTATTTCATAAATCTCAAGAGAGCGAAGCAAGAGAGGTTCAGCCGCTTGATAATTTCCTT
>SMDP01000533.1 GCA_012911965.1 Geitlerinema sp. P-1104 | reverse complement strand
TAAAGTGGTCGATATCCAAGAGGATGACCCCAATCGGCTCTTGAGTGCGTTGACTGCGGGCGATCGCCTGTTCAAAGCTTTCTTGCAAATAGCGACGGTTAAATAACCCCGTTAGGGGATCACGGATACTTTGACGATGTAGGGTTTCTCGTAGATTCAGGTTGGCGATGGCTAACCCGAGTTGTTCTGATAGGGTTTGCGCTAGTTGTTGCTTAGTCTCCCTTAGGGCACTCTCGGTCTGGGTTTCTAGATACAATAAACCCAGGGTCTCTCCCTGAGCAATAATGGGAAGACAAAAGGTCACTGCTAAATTTTCCGCATCATGCAGGTGATTACAGCGAGGGCTGGCACTATGCCTATGACGGTAGTAAGGACGACCTCGCCGCAATGCCCAGCAGTCCTCAATGGGGAACTGCTCCTGAGACTCAATGGCCTCTCCCCACTGGGCAACTTTCTCGATGCGGGACTTCGAAGGATTCACCTCAAATAATGCCCCACGACAATGGGGAAAGAGGGGCGCAATGAAGCAGCTTAGAGTTTGATAGACTTCATTAACGGTTAGACAGGCTTGTAGGAACTCATTGATTTGACTTAGGATCAGCATCTCCTGATGACGTTCTCTGAGGTCTGTCAGATGCTGTTCTAAGTCTTGATTGGCCTGTTGCAGCGCTTTTTCCGACAGTTTGGCTTGGGTGATGTCCCGGAAGGTCACGGTAAAGCCATCTCCAAGTTTAACGGCGATGGTCTCAAACCAACAGTCAATTCCCTCATGTTGATAATGGAACTCGTTCACAAACGGCTCTGCCGATTCCACCACCTGAACATAGGCCTCAAAGAGTCCGTCGGCTTTATTACCGGGCATTTCTTCTAGGAGCCGTTTCCCCACTAGATCTTCAGGCGATCGCCCCACCAGTTTCCCCGCCTGTGGATTACTCAACAGCCAGATAAAATCGACAATCGTCCCCTGAGTATCCCGCAAGGCTTCAAAGGCCATAATGCCATCGAGGGAGCTATTGAGAACGCCACTTAACTGAGACTCAGACTCCCGCAAGTGGGCTTCAATCTCGACCATCGGCGTAATATCACTGAGCAGTTTAATACAGCCGTCATACTCTCCCTGGGCATTCACTTGGGCGGTACTGGAGATCAGAACCCAAAGGGGGGTTCCATCCCGCCGCGATAGGGCCGCTCGACGTTGTTGGGAGATCCCACTGACATGAGATTGACCTAATTCGTCTTGTTCCTGGAGCAGATAAGCCTCAAAAGGCGTTCCCAGGAGGTCTTCGATGGAATAGCCTAGCATGGTAGCCAATTGTTGATTGACGAAGCGAGTCTGATGTTGGCTATCTAAAACCCACACCCCTTCTAGGGTGGTTTCGATGATCGTTCGGTATTTGACCTCGCTTGCTTGTAGGGCTAACTCTGCCTGTTTGCGATCGGTAATATCGTAGTCAATCCCCGTCATGCGGATGGGA
>SMDP01000532.1 GCA_012911965.1 Geitlerinema sp. P-1104 | reverse complement strand
CGACGTTTAGAGAAAGCCTTTGTCTCGATGTGGGAAAGAGGACATGGATTCCCCAGATTTAAGAAACCGGGAAGATTACGTTCTCTGCTGTTTCCACAATTGGGAAAAGACCCCGTTCGGGGAAACCGTGTCAAACTCCCTGGGGTAGGCTGGGTGAAAATGCGACTCTCACGACCGATTCCTGAAGGCTTCGTTATCAAACAAGCCCAGGTGGTCAAACGTGCTTCCGGGTGGTACGTGATGCTAACGCTTCAGTGCGATCTTGAAGTTCCTGATATCCTACCCCACGGGGAAGCCTTGGGAATTGACGTAGGATTGAGCAACTATCTGGCCACCTCTGCTGGTGAGCTAGTACCAAGACCCCGGTTCTTTGCAGACCTCCAACGCAAGCTGAGATTGCTGCAACAAAGAGCGTCTCATAAGGTTAAAGGGTCAAATAACTGGCGTAAGGCTCACTATAAGGTTGCTAAACTGCACGAATATATCCGCAACTGTCGTCAGGATTTCTTTTATAAACTGGCTCACCGTCTCTGCGACGGCGTAGGGATGGTGTTTGCAGAGAACCTCAACTTCAAAGCCTGGGCAAGAGGGATGTTTTCAAAGCATACTCTCGATGCGGCTCACGGTGAGTTTTTGAGGATTCTGAGGTGGGTGTGCTGGAAACGCGGTGTCTTTTACGCTGAGGTAGACTTCACGGGAACCAGCCAAACCTGTCCCAGTTGTGGTGCGAATACAGGCAAAAAAGAGCTTTCAGTTCGCGTGCATCGCTGTCCTGAGTGTGGATATACCACAGATAGAGATATAGCCGCCGCGCAGGTGGTCGTACAACGTGGACTTGCAGCCGTCGGGCAGACGGTCAAGATGCTTGGCGAGGGGTTAAGCGTAGGCTCCCCATAGACCCAAGAATCCCCACGCCTTCAGGCTGGGGAGTGTCAAACCAAAGCCATCAACAAACGATACAACCGAGTCGGCTCACTCTTCCAAAGACCCTTCCAATCCCGCCACATCGACAGCAACCACTATCTCCTCCTCCTCAGCCGTTACATCCACCGCAACCCCGTCGAACACCACGTCACCAACCCCGCCGACTGGGAGTTTTGCAGCTATCCCGACTACCTCAACCAGCGTCAGGGAAACCTTCCCAAACCTCAAATCATCCTCCAGCAATTCCCCAACCTCGACGCTTGCCGTTCCTTCGTCGAAAGTCCCACCCCCACCCCATCCCTCAACCACCTCCTCATGGAGTGAACGTTGATTAGACACCCGGTGTTTCCAAAAACACCGAGTGTCTGACCCTAGCGACTAACCCAACCACATCTGGGTCAACCTGGGTCGAATACCAGAAACCGGGTGTCTTGGAGACACTCGGTTTCTTAACTTCAGCCTGATAATTAAGCGGTCAAATTAGCCAACCACCCTTGCAAATCCGAAACATCAGAAAAGTCCAACAACGCCTCAGCCAACCCTTCCAACTC
>SMDP01000531.1 GCA_012911965.1 Geitlerinema sp. P-1104 | reverse complement strand
AACTCGTAATTCTCATTCAAGATGGGGATATAGGGGGTAAAGGAGATTTGGCGAAATAGGGCCTGGATGCGTTCTTCGAGGGATTGGCGAAATCGCTGTTCAAAATTCTCTTGAATCCGTTGTAGACGCTCAATGGCCTCAACTACCTTGGCAATCCGCCGTTGTGCGAGGAGTTGCTTGCGCTCATTCATCTGTTGCTGATCCACCTGTTTCCCTAATTGGCTAATCTCCCGCTGGAGGTTCAGCCGCTGTTGCTGGTTCGCGCCTAATTCCTGATTTAACTCACTGCTGCGTAATTCTAAATCATCAAGTTGCTGTTGCAGGTTCTGGATATCCTGATCTGGGAAACTACGAAGTTGCTCTTTCACCGAGTCTAACCCGTCCTTGACGCTAGACAGTTCTTCAATGAGTTGAATTAAGGCTTGGTGTTCATCTTGGCTGGTTTGACAGAACTCTTGCGCTTGGCTGTCAATGTCATCGACTTGGGAACTGAGGCGAATGGCGGTTTCTTCGATATCAGCAATGGCGGCTTTTTCCGTCCATTTTTGCACATTCTCAAAGCCAGGGGAGCCGGGATGGAGTTCTGCACCACAAATACAGCGTTCTTGCTTGAGAAGTTGCTCAACAAAACTGCGTTGAATCCCCCGCCGCAGTTCTCCCGTTTCCTGACGTTCACCTAACCAGCCGCGAAACGATTGGGTTAGATCTCCCAGGAGAACGGTATAGCCTTTGCTGGCGATCGCCTCGGCTAATCCTGCTCGTGTTTGTTGGATGCGTTTGACCATATCGTCATGTTGCCGTTCTAAGGTCGTCCGTTGCAGTTGCAAGTTTTCCGCTCCTTGGAGTTCCAGTAATTGCCGATTAAGGTCATGTTTCTTTTCGCCAAAATGTTTTAAGTCTGCCTCAATTCTCTGATTGCGTTTTTCCAGGTTTTCAACTTTCCCTTCCCGCTCTTGTTTTTGTTTTAAAAACTTTTTAGTTTCTGGGTTACCAATCCCTTTTAGATGGTTTTCCAGGGATTTACGCACTTCTTTCAGATGACGCACCCCACCGCCAATGGCGTTAATCCCTAATAACGCTTTCGTTGCATCGGCAATTTCCGAGCGTTTATCATCTCGCATTAACTTCTCAATTCGTTCCCCATCAAAGAAGAAATAGCGATGAAGACTCTCAGGTAAAATACGAGCAATCACATCGTCTTGGGGTTCTCGGGGCAACAGCCAGCGTCCATCTTCCCGAGCATATTGTAAGTTTAAGAGACTATCCCCAGTTTCTACTCCTGATTCCGTGGCATAGGCGCGACAGGTGCGGCGGGCCCGATAGCGAATTGTTCCATGTTCAAAGTGAATTTCTACAAAGCATTCGACGGGATCTCGGAGAGGGGTTTCGGCGATCGCCCGTTTATTGACCAATTGGTCTTCAGCGGCAAACGCGGCACTAAATTTTTCATAGAGAACCCAGGTAAAGCCATTGGTGATGCTGGTTTTTC
>SMDP01000530.1 GCA_012911965.1 Geitlerinema sp. P-1104 | reverse complement strand
AACTCGTAATTCTCATTCAAGATGGGGATATAGGGGGTAAAGGAGATTTGGCGAAATAGGGCCTGGATGCGTTCTTCAAGGGATTGGCGAAATCGCTGTTCAAAATTCTCTTGAATCCGTTGTAGGCGTTCAATCGCATCAACCACCTTAGCAATCCGCCGTTGTGCCAGGAGTTGCTTGCGCTCATTCATCTGTTGCTGATCCACCTCTTTTCCCAACTGGGTAATCTCCCGCTGGAGGTTCAGCCGCTGTTGCTGGTTCGCGCCTAATTCCTGATTTAATTCACTGCTGCGTAATTCTAAATCATCCAATTGCTGTTGTAGGTTCTGGATATCCTGATCGGGGAAACTACGAAGTTGATCTTTCACCGACTCCAACCCGTTCCTAACGCTGGAAAGTTCTTCAATGAGTTGAATCAAAGCTTGGTGTTGTTCTTGGGTAGTTTGACAAAACTCTTGTGCTTGGCTGTCAATATCATCCACTTGGGAACTGAGGCGAATGGCGGTTTCTTCGACATCGGCAATGGCGGCTTTTTCCGTCCATTTTTGCACATTCTCAAAGCCAGGAGAGCCGGGATGGAGTTCTGCACCACAAATACAGCGTTCTTGCTTGAGAAGTTGCTCAACAAAACTGCGTTGAATCCCCCGCCGCAGTTCTCCCGTCTCCTGACGTTCACCTAACCAGCCTCGAAATGATTGGGTTATGTCCCCCAGAAGAACGGTATAGCCTTTGCTGGCGATCGCCTCGGCTAATCCCGCTCGCGTTTGTTGGATGCGTTTGACCATATCGTCATGTTGTCTTTCTAGGGTCGTCCGTTGCAGTTGCAGGTTTTCCGCTCCTTGGAGTTCCAGTAATTTTCGATTGAGGTCATGTTTTTGGGCAGCATAATGTTTTAAATCTGCCTCAATTTTCTGATTGCGTTTTTCCAGGTTCTCAACTTTAGCTTCTCGCTCTTGTTTTTGCTTTAAGAACTTTTTAGTCTCTGGGTTACCAATTCCTTTTAGATGGTTTTCCAGAGATTTACGCACCTCTTTGAGATGACGCACCCCACCGCCAATGGCATTAATCCCCAATAAGGCTTTGGTGGCATCGGCAATTTCCGAGCGTTTATCATCTCGCATTAACTTTTCAATTCGTTCTCCATCAAAGAAGAAATAGCGATGAAGGCTCTCGGGTAAAATACGAGAAATTACATCATCTTGAGGTTCTCGGGGTAGGAGCCAGCGTCCATCTTCCCGAGCATATTGTAAGTTTAAGAGACTATCCCCGGTTTCTACTCCTGATTCCGTGGCATAGGCGCGACAAGTGCGGCGGGCCCGATAGCGGATAGTTCCATGTTCAAAGTGGATTTCCACAAAACATTCGACCGGTTCTCGCAGGGGGGTTTCGGCGATCGCCCGTTTATTGACCAGTTGGTCTTCAGCGGCAAACGCGGCACTAAATTTTTCATAGAGAACCCAGGTAAAGCCATTGGTGATGCTGGTTTTTC
>SMDP01000053.1 GCA_012911965.1 Geitlerinema sp. P-1104 | reverse complement strand
ACGCGACAACAGCCAAACAACTGGGCAAGTTTTTGTGCCTGGCGCTGGGTTGGATAGATTCGATACTGGTATCGAGCTTTCATCTTTTGCTGACGACATCATTGTTTTTAGTTTACCCTAGAACAGGTACAATAGGGAAGTAAGGCGGCTAAAGCCGCTCGTGTCGTCTTTCATCCCCGCAATAAATTGACGGGGCTTTCAGACTCCCGTATTACTTTCGTAACAGGGGGGGGGAATAACCCCCAACTCATGAGGTGAAGTGGCTGGGGGTCATGGGAATTAAGTTGCTGTCAAAAACTCCAAGCGAGGCAAAAGAGGATCCCGGACGAGGGCAAATCCCACATAGCCCCAACGCTGAAGTAAACTTTTTAGGGTCGGAGTGGCTAGGGATTCTACGGAAATTTGCTCTTTATAGTCTTCAGCAAAGCGGTTAACGTAACTCAGAGCATCAAAATGTTCGGTGAACATCAATAAGTAGCGATCGCCCTCGGCATCGGGACGGGCCGCCAGGTATTGCCCATCTTGCTGCGATCGCAGGACATAATAGGTTTGAGATAACATCGCTCTCCATTATTTACTATTGGTTAATTGAATCCGAGGATCAACGGCTTTCAGCAACAAGTCTGCCAGCAGGTTACCCACAATTAACATCGTCGCCCCCATCATCAACCCCGCCATGACCACATAGGGATCTTGGGCCCGCAACGCATCTAAAATGAGTTTCCCTAATCCCGGCCAACTAAAGAAAAATTCAGCAATAAATGAACCACTCAGCAACGCCGCAAACTCAAATCCTAATAGGGTAATCAACGGGTTGATGGCATTGCGCAACGCATGAACATAAATCACTTTATTTTCCGGCAATCCTTTAGCGCGAGCCGTGCGAATATAATCCTGTCGCAACACATCCAATAACTGTCCTCGCATCAACCGTTGTAAGCCCGCAAAACTGGTAATACTAAGGGCTAAGGTTGGCAACAAAGCGTGCCAGAGAACATCCAACACTTTGCCCAGAGGCGATAAATCCTCGTGAAAAACGCTCGTCATATTACCCACGGGAACCAAAGGCGTTAAGTTCTGAGCCAAAATCAGCAGTAACAGGGCGGTAATGAAGCTAGGAAACCCCTGTCCACCATAACTCACCACTCGTAAAATCCGGTCTAAGGTACTGTTTTGGCGTACAGCAGCCACAATCCCCAAGGGAATGGCAATGCTCCAGGTAATCATCAATGACAAAATTGACAGGAGTAACGTATTCGCTACCCGGCTGCTGATAAGCGTGGTCACATCTTGCTGAAACATCAAACTCCAGCCAAAGTCCCCCCGAGTCAAAATCGAGGTCAACCAGAGGAAATATTGCGTCTGCGGCGGTTGATCTAAGCCATACTGTCGCCTCAAATCGTCCAGCATCTCCTGGGATACCGTGGGATTCTGACTGTAGGTATCTAAAAAATCCCCAGGGGCTAATTGCATGACCGCAAAACATAAGATTGAGGCAAAAAACAAGGTTAATAAGCCTTGCCCCAAGCGTTGAATTACGTAGATAACCGTATCATTTTGGAAGACCCGCACCAGAGACTGAACTAGGCGAGGCTTGGACTGAGAAGACGTAGATTGAGGAGAAGTCATGGACAGGATACAGGGGTGAGAGGAACGAGAGGTTGGGCTGTCTCCAGAGACTATCCTTAATACTGAACTAAGGTCACAATAGGAACCTGGGGTAACTGCTCTCGCCCAGCCAACGCTTTGAGTTCGATGACAAAGGCAAACCCAATCAGTTCTCCCGCTGACTGTTCCACCAGGGTTGCGGTGGCTTGGGCGGTTCCCCCAGTGGCGATGAGATCATCAACAACCAGAACTCGTGCGCCTTCTGGAATAGCATCTTGATGGATTTCTAGGCGATCGCTGCCATATTCCAACTGATACTCGACGCTATGGACAGCCCGAGGTAGTTTTCCGGGTTTGCGCACAGGGACAAAGCCGGCCCCGAGTTGGTAGGCGAGATGAACCCCAAAGAGAAAACCACGGGACTCCATGCCAATGATAATATCGGGTTGGAGGGGAGTGCATTGTTCAACTAGGCGATCGAGGCTTATCTTGAGTCCTTCAGGGTCCGCCAGCAAGGTGGTGATGTCTCGGAAAATAATCCCCGGTTTGGGGAAGTCGGGAACGTCGCGGATGAGGGTTTGCAGATCCATGATGAATTAATCGGCTATTCTATCGGGCGAGTGGGTGAACGTGTTGGACTGGGGAGATGGGTATCAGTCTCCACAAATCCTATCAGGAAAGTTGGCGGGCAGAAGGATTCGGCGGCCGGCGGCGAACCAACCCGTAAACCGGTCTGGACGGCCGGCGATCGCCCAGAATGTAATAATCTAGCTTTGAGTGGTTGATCTGACGACCCATTCATCGCCCCCTAACCACGTTATCTGTTAGCTTCGCGCCTCATGGTCTCCAATCCTCCCGAAACACGCGATTCCAACCTAGTGCTGCTACAACAGCAATTGCCAGATATGCCGGTGACTCATCATGGCTGTTCTCGGCGAACTCGTGTCCAACTGGATTTGATGTTGTTGGCCGTTGAGGCTCTGGATTTGAGCGGTTCTGAGAAGATTCTCAGTTTAGCTCACCAGTTGGAACTCAATTCGGTGTTGAGCGATCGCGTCACCGTCTGGCGTATCCGCAACACCAACCCCCTACGGCGGGCCAGTCGTCGCCGTCCCCTCTCGCAAGAGGAAGCTAAGGTGTTAACGATTATTATCTGCCACCTGGCTCGCTCGATGACGCTGATTCTACGGCGACTCAACCAAGAGGCTCAGCAACTGCGAGAGCAACATCTGCCTTTAGATAAAAACCCCCAGTTAGCCTTTTATCTATCCCGCTTCCGAACCCATTTCCGCAGCCGCATGAATCCTCGGCGTTCGGCGGTGATGGTTTACGACACGGACGAAAAGCTCGACAATCTGGCCGTTGAGTTGTTAGAAAAGTTACTATTTTGTACTGGAACCGCTGGCTTAACTCGGTTTTGGGTGAGTTTGTTTGATGGAGAGATCTGATGGTTGTACGGCGTAAGTATAGTTTACCGGGATGTACCCTGATTGTAGAAGGGCTAGATGACCCCAATGGATCATCATCCCCCAACGGCTCTGGGCGATCGCCCTTGTCGGTGCTGGTGAGTGCCGAATGTCATGTTGTGGGCAAACCGGATGCCCTCAGCGGGGGGAAGGAGTTCTTAGATGAGTTAACGGCCGCCATCAATGACTATACCCAAAGTTTTCTGGGGATGGGCAAGGTGGCCGTCGAATCCCCCAAATCATGGGTAACCCTGACTCCCCTAGAGGGAGGTTTGCATCGGCTGAATCTGCGATCGCCCGAAACCTCCGGCGGTGACCCCTTACAACTGGATTTAACCACCCTGCAACTGTTTGATGTGGTGGATGTGGTGGATCAACTCTTGAGCGATCGCCGCACCCTTCCCGATCGCCAACTCAACCTTCTACCGCGAAACCGTCGCCAAGCCAAAAACGAGGAACCCGTCAGCCAACGGGCCGCTCCCCTGGCCTTGGGCCTATCCAGTCTCGTAGTAGCGGCCCTGGCCCTATCTCCCCTTCCCGTTCCTGAAGTTGACCCCCCCCGAGAAGGGGTTATGGAGTCAGAAGAGGTCAGCAACACCACCACCCCAACCGCTAATGATGCCCCCCCAGAGGGTAGCCGTGGCAATACCGGCATTAACACCGCCGAGTTAGCCGCCACTGTCCCCACCATTGATGACCCTAACCTCTTGGCTGCCTTACGCTATAAGCTGCATTACGAACTCGACCAAGCCTGGACGACCTCACCCAGCTTTAACGATGACTTAGTCTACCGTGTCAGCGTTGGGCAAGATGGGGCGATCGTCGGCTATCGGGCCGAGGGCGATCGCGCCCGTGAGTTCGAGGACGAAATTCCCCTCCCTAACTTGTTATATCTCCCCGTTAGCGGAGGAAGTGCCGAGGTGGAATCCCTAGCTGAGTACAAAGTGGTCTTTCGACCCAATGGTGTGCTACAAGTCAGTCCTTGGGATGGCTATCCCAGCACTCCCGGCCGCACTCCCCGCATTACCGATGTCGCGACCATTGATCGGCTCATTTTTGACGTGCGCGATGCCCTCTACGATGAATGGGATACCACTCCCGTCTTCGATCGCAACTTAGACTACCGTCTCGCGGTCACAGAAGACGGCAGCATCACCCAATATGAACCCCTCTCCGGTGCCGCCTCGATCTACTTTGGAGAACTGCCCATTAACCCCCTCTACAATCCAGCCGCCGGTATTGAGATTCAAGATGATCGCGTTACCCTAGTTCCCGTTGCTGAGTTTCGAGTCGTCTTTACCCCTGGGGGAACGATCCAAATTGGACCCTGGGATGGACGACGCTAACCCCCTATGACTCAATCTCCTCCCCCTGATTCCAATTCTGCCCGCTCTCGGCGCGATCGCCGTCGGGCCACGCGCTCGACTCCCTCCTCCCCCCCGCCATCGTCTGGCTCTTGGCTTGGGGCGATCGCCGTCTTGGTTTTTCGTCTACTCACCCTGGGAGTGAGTTTGAGTGTGGGGGTGATAGCGGGCTTGGTTTTGGGGTACCGATCCCCCCAACCCAACCCTGAAAAGCCCCTCAGCGAACGCTGGCGAGTCCAAATTCGCCAAATCACCAACCCACCCCCAGCCTCAACAACAACTGAGCCAACCCTCCCCGACTTAGATCGCACTCAACTCCAACAAGCCATTGTGCAGTTACAAGACGAAGTCACCCAGCTCAATCGTCAACTGGCAGAGTTAAGCCCAGACGACTCCCCCGAAGAGGAGGAGGATGGCTCAGATTTCGAGGCCGAAAAAGCAGAACTACAATCACAAGTCACCCTCGTCTCCAGTCGCTTAAGTGAGCTTCAGTCCCTAGTAGAGCCGCCCCCAGCCACCGTCGCACCGCGTCTAACCCCAGGAATGCCCCTACGCCTGACCCTCCCCAGTGACGTATTATTTTCTGACAGTGGCGAAGTCCTCGATCCCACCCGAGCCACCATTCTCGATCGCCTCCTCGACGAACTACAAAGCCTCGAAGGGGCAACCGTGTATATTGGCGGCTACCTCGATGCCAGCGACGATTTCGAGGCCAGCTTAGATCGCACCTTTGAACAAGCCCAACAAGTGCAACAATACCTCGCCAGCAACACCGAGACCCCCCTACGCTGGGTCAGCATCGGCCACGGGTCCAGTCGCTTCGCCGCCAGCAACAACAGTCCCGCCAACCGCCAACGCAACCGCCGCATCGAAATCCGAGTCAAACCCTAACTCCCCTATTGCCTACGGCGACCACAAGGGTACGCCCCTACGGCGACCACAAGGGTACGCCCCTACGGCGACCACAAGGGTACGCCCCTACGGCGACCACAAGGGTGCGCCCCTACGGCGACCACAAGGGTGCGCCCCTACATTGTTTATCTTCCCTGTTCCCTGTTCCCCGTTCCCTGTTCCCTTCTTATGAACCTCATTTTCCTAGGAACCCCCCAATTCGCCGTCCCCAGCCTCAAAACCTTAATCGAACATCCCGAGTTTGAGGTGTCAGCGGTGGTGACGCAGCCCGACAAACGCCGGGGACGGGGCAAAACCTTAATTCCCTCCCCCGTCAAAACTGTAGCCGTTGAGGCTGGGATTCCCGTTTGGCAACCGCAAAAGATTAAGAAAGATGATGAAACCCTTGACAAATTGCGAAAGAGTCAAGCGGATTTTTTCGTGGTGGTGGCCTATGGACAAATTCTCTCCCAAGAGATTTTAGATATGCCCCGGCTCGGCTGTATTAATGGTCACGGTTCCCTATTACCCAAATATCGGGGAGCCGCTCCCATTCAATGGTGTTTGTACCACGGGGAAACCCAAACCGGGATGACCACCATGCAGATGGATGTGGGAATGGATACGGGCGCGATGTTACTGAAGTCCTCTCTGGATATTCACCTACTGGATAACGCCTGGGATGTCGCCGCACACTTGGCTCAAGACTGTGGTTCTTTGCTGGTGGAGACGTTGCAAGGATTAGAAGCAAGAACCCTCCAAGCCACACCTCAAAATGACGAAGCAGCTACCTATGCCCGACTGATTGAGAAGTCCGATTATGAGCTGGATTGGACGCGGCCGGCGATCGCCCTCCATAATCAGGTGCGTGGCTTTTACCCCAACGCCGTCACTCAATTTCGCGGACAATCTCTGAAAGTGAAAGCAACAATTCCTGTGGGAGAGCCGTATTATGACCAACTTCCAGACCCCTTAGTCAGTCAATTACGCTCGTCCCTAAACCCCGAATCGGGAGAACCGGGGCAGGTGGTACAAATCATCAAAAACTTGGGGCCCGTCGTGCAAACCCGAGAGGGCTGTTTATTACTTCAAGAGGTACAACTCGCCGGGAAGAAAACCCAATCCGGCTGGGATTTCGCCAATGGAACTCGCTTAGAACCGGGCAAACTTTAACCACCTATTTGTGACATGGTGCGTTGATAGGTTCCGGAACTGTTGCCCATGTCCCGTTCCTTGAAATTAATCTCGGGTTTCAACTGTAACAGGGTTTGGACCTGTTCTCGCAGTTGAGAGAGGGGGACTCCTTCCCGTAAGGCGTTGCGTAGATTGAGTTGCCCCGTTTCATTGAGTAAACAGGGCCGTAGCCAACCATCCGCCGATAGTCGCATCCGATTACAGCGATCGCAGAAACATTCGGACATCTGACTAATAAAGCCGAGAGTTCCCTGGGCCCCGGGAATTTTAAAAATATCCGCCGGGCCCGCTCCCGTGACACTGGCGGCTTCTAAACCCCAGCGTTGGCGGATTTGCTCCCGTAGCGTCTCCGAAGCAACCCAACCGTTATGCTCAAACAGATGACCATTGCCGATGGGCATAAACTCAATGAAGCGAATATGCCATTGACGCTCTAGGCTCAGGGCAGCCATATCTAAGACTTCCCCATCATTCACCCCCGGAATTACCACCATATTCAGTTTTAGGGGATTGAACCCCACCTCATAGGCTTTCTGTATGCCCTCCCAGGTGCGTTGCCAGCGGCTTTTACCACGATTTCCGATGATTTTGTCAAACGTCTGTGCATCGAGGGAATCTAGGCTGATATTGAGGCGATGTAGTCCTGCGTCATAGAGAGGTTGAGCCAGTTGAGCCAGTAAGAAGCCATTGGTCGTCATGGCTAAATCCTCCGTCTCGGGGAGGGTGGCGATCTCATGGGCGATCGCCACCACATCCGGCCGTAACAGAGGTTCCCCGCCAGTGAGTCGGAACCGACGAAAACCGAGGGGAATAAAGACCTCTTGCAAGAGACTCAGCAGTTCCTGGCGCGTCAAGAGATTTTGTTGCAAAACATAGTCAAGTTCGTCGCCATCCGGCATACAGTATTGACAGCGGAAGTTGCAGCGATCGATGAGACTAATGCGGAGATAATCAACAGTGGGGGTCATCAAACTAGAACTATGAAGGCCAACTGCTCCACATTGTAATGAATCTCATGCTGAAGAGAATTCTCAAGAGTTCCAGGTGGCTCCATTGCTAGATGTTGCAGAACATTACGGAATGTTTACCTCGTCCCCGCTAATGGCGTACCATGCTTCGATGGTTGGCACATCACAGCGATGATCGGCGATCGCCTCTCACGTCAATCTCCGTTTTTCTGCATCACAGTTTAACATCTCCTTTTAGTCCGAATTTGCCCTAACGCCTCATTGTTTCAAATATGTCTACATCTTCCTACGTCCTCGACCTAATCCAACGTCCCCGCCGCTTGCGTCGCAACGAATCCCTACGGCGCATGGTTCGCGAAACTGATTTGTCCGTCAACGATCTGATTTACCCCATGTTTGTCATGGAAGGAGAAAATCAGAAAGTCGAAGTGGCGTCGATGCCCGGCTGCTATCGCTTTAGCCTAGATGTGCTCCTGAAAGAAGTCGCCGAAATTGCCGCCCTCGGGATTCCGGCGATCGCCCTCTTCCCCGTCATTTCCGAAGCCAAAAAAGACGAAACCGGCAGCGAAAGCTATAACCCAGAGGGACTCGTACAACAAACCGTTGCCGCCATCAAAGCCCAAACCCCGGATTTAGTCGTCATCACTGACGTGGCCCTCGACCCTTTCACCAGTCATGGCCATGACGGCCTACTCAATGAGTCAGGCTATATCCTCAACGACGAAACCGTTGAAGTTCTATCCAAAATGGCCGTCTCCCAAGCGCGGGCCGGAGCAGATATGGTCGCCCCCTCCGACATGATGGATGGACGTATCGGGGCCATCCGCCAAGCCTTAGACAATGAAGGCTTCACCAACGTGGCCATTCTCGCCTATTCTGCCAAATACGCCTCCGCCTACTATGGTCCCTTCCGGGATGCCCTCGATTCCGCCCCCAAATCCGGTGATAAGAAAACCTATCAAATGGACCCGGCTAATGCGATCGAAGCCATCAAGGAAGTCGAGTTAGACATTGCTGAAGGCGCAGACATCGTCATGGTCAAACCCGCACTGCCCTATCTGGACATCATTCGCCAAATCCGTGATATCACCGATGTTCCCGTAGCGGCCTATAACGTCAGTGGCGAATATGCCATGATTAAAGCCGCCGGAGAAAAGGGCTGGATTGACGAGAAAAAAGTCATGCTAGAAACCCTCGTCAGTATCAAACGAGCCGGAGCTAACTTGATTTTGACCTATTTTGCCAAAGAAGTCGCGTTACTGCTGAAGTAAGTGCCCAGGAGAAATCCCTAGGAGAAAATGGCTCTTGTGGGAAGTTTGACATAAGTGATTTGGATTTGGGGGTTGAGCGAGTATCCTGGAGGAAACCGCCTAACCCCCTCCCCGGCCATGAGCTATTGTGTGAATCGTCACTGTGCCAAGCCAGAAAATCCAGACTCAGCCCAACACTGTCAAAGCTGCGGTCATGTCCTGGTTTTGCGCGATCGCTACCAAGTCATTGAACCCCTAGGTGGTGGCGGTTTCGCCAAAACCTACCTCGCCATTGATCGCGATTTACCCTCCCATCCTCGCTGCGTCGTCAAACAACTGCATCCGCAAAACCGGAAGGGCCAGCTTGGGGCGAAAATGCTGGAACTGTTCCATCGGGAAGCCGAAAACTTGCATCGCCTGGGACAACATCCTCAAATTCCCACCCTCTTTGCCCATTTTGAGCAAGAGGATTATTTCTATCTCGTCCAAGAGTGGATTGAGGGACAGACCCTAAGCGAAGAACTCCAAAATACTGGCACCTTTGACGAGTCCCAAATTCGCGACCTCCTGGGTCAACTGCTGCCAGTATTAGACTACATTCATGCTCAGCATAGTATCCACCGCGACATCAAACCCGATAACATCATGCGCCGTCGTCGTGATGGTCAACTGTTTTTAATTGACTTTGGCGTCGTGAAAGTCATCCAAGAGCAGCCGGCAGAGTCTAGTTACACCGCCGTCGGCAGTGCCGAATACATGGCCCCCGAACAAACTCGGGGTCAAGCCTTTCCCGCCAGTGACCTCTACAGCTTAGGGGTGACCTGCGCCCGTCTCATGACCGGAATTTCCCCCTTAGAACTCTACGACATCGTGGGGGGACGTTGGGATTGGCAACGCTCCCTGCCCCTAACCCATCAAGTCAGTCCCCAACTGACCGATGTGTTAAACAAATTACTCGAAACCCCTCTCAATCAGCGTTTCCATTCCGCCCAGGCTGTTCTCACGGCCCTCAAGGCCCCAACCTCTGCCCCCGAAGCGCCCCCGAGCATAACGCGCTCTAAACCGGTGCATCCCCCTCGACTCCCCAAACCCGAAATCGTCCTAGAACGAGCTACCCCCCCACGCTCTCCCCTGTCCTTAATCGAGCAACTGTTTCACAAAACCCCCAACGTTCCCCTGCCCTCAGACGTAGGATTAGACTACAGCGAACTCTGGCGGCTACTACGACAGCGACATTGGGAAGCCGCCGATCGCCTCACCCACCAACTCCTCTGTCGAGCCGCCCACGGCAGCTCACGCGGTCATCTTGCTCCTCGGGATGTTGAAGCCTTGCCCTGTACCGATTTACAGACCCTGGACTACCTCTGGCGGTCCCATTCGGGCGATCGCTTCGGCTTCACCGTCCAGCAGCAACTCTATCAGCAAGTGGGTGGAGACTACCCCTTATTTTGCGCCACCGTCGGCTGGAAACTCAGCGCCGCGCGATCGCCTTCTCTCGACTTCACCTACAGCCTCAAAGCCCCCGTCGGTCATCTCCCCTCCCGCCGCTGGGCCAAAGGCTTCGAACTCTGGCGAACCCTCAAAACCCTAGACAAAAAACTCACTCAATGCTTCCTCTACACCTAACCCCAGACACCGACCCCTCTCCTACTGCCTTCTTCCCCCTATTGCCTATTGCCGTCTTCCCCAAAATAATCCTTTAACACCTCAAGAACCATCGGAGCCGCAAACGCCCCGCCCCCTTTACCCGCATGTTCCCCAAGGGCCACCACAATAATTTCCGGGTCATCCATCGGAGCATAAGCAGCAAACCAGGCATGGGAGAGATGAGGAGGAGCTTCTGCCGTGCCCGTTTTTCCCGCAAAGGGTGGAATCTCAGACGTATTGATATTGGTCGCTGTACCATCCGTAATCACCTGACGTAAGCCCCGTCTCAACACATCAATCGTGTCCTGACTCAGATTCATCGATTCACGCCAATAACTCACATCCACATCCAAACTGCGTAAATGGGGTCGAACCATATAGCCCCCATTCGCCGGAACCGCCATCATCATCGCCTGTTGTAGAGGTGAGGCCTGTAAAAAGCCCTGCCCAATCGACATATTAATCGTATCCCCCTGATACCAACCTTCTCCTAACACCCGCTCCTTCCAAGCCGCATCAGGAACCAAACCCGGTGATTCTTCCGAGGCTAACTCAATACCACTTTTACGACCAAAACCATAGCGACGAGTCCAATCAATCAACACCTCGCCGCCAATCCGTTGAGCAATTTGATAAAAGAACGTATCACTACTCCAAGCCATCGCCCCCTCAAAACTCAAAGGACCAAAGCCGGCTCGGTTCCAATCCCAGAATTGAATCCCCCCCGCCGTGATGTAAGGATAAGTGGGCAGAACCGTATGGGGAGGATAGGCCCCCGATTCGATCGCCGCTGTAGTGGTGACAATTTTGAAGGTACTGGCTGGAGGAAACACCTGTAACGCCCGGTTAACAAAGGGATAGCGAGCCGCTTGCAATCGTTGCCAATCAGCCTCAGTAATGCGTCCTGAGAAAATATTGGGGTCAAACCCCGGACGGCTAACCATCGCTCGTACCGCCCCATCACGAGGGTCAATCGCCACAATCGCCCCTTGGGTCTCTCCCAGGGCCCTCTCAGCCGACCGTTGTAACTCTAAATCCAGAGTAATTTGAACATCACGCCCCCCTTCAGCCTGTTTCTCCCCTAGAACCCGTAACACCTGGCCACGACTATCCACCTCAACCTGTCGGCCGCCCCATTCCCCCTGAAGTTCCTCCTCAAAGGCCGCCTCAACCCCCATCTGGCCAACAATATCCCCAAGACGATATTTATTACCCGGCTGGGTTTCTAAACGAGATAGCTCTTCATCACTAATCTCACCGGTATAACCCAGAACATGGGCTGCCAAACGGCCATGGGGATAATGACGCACCGCTTCAACATTGACCTCAATCCCTGGTAGTTGGGGCCCATACTCAGTTAGGGCAATCACCTGAGCCGGCGTGAGGCGACGGGCTACACGAATCGGTAATGCGGTGTTATAGCCCGTCTGCTCCAGACGTTCGAGGACCTGTTCTGGGGGGATATTGATAATCTCACAAAGCCGTTCAACGGTTTCTGGCCATAACTCAGGGGGTTGGGCCAGGGGCCAGAGATAGACCGTATGGGAGAGACTGGAGGTGGCCAGAATTTTGCCATTGCGGTCAAAGATATTCCCTCGCACCGGTTGAGTGGGAATCAAGCGAATACGATTATTTTCCGCCAGTTGGCGATTACGAGTCCCTTGAAGCAACTGTAGATAGGCCAGGCGGGCCCCAATTCCACCCACCATAATCAGAGTAATACTGACCATCAGCAACACCGATTGCACAAGACCACCAATACTGCGTTGGTTCGTGCTGTTACCGTAGCCATTAGAGGGGATCGAGGTCATAGGAGGATTCACTCAAACAAATTAAGACCAGCCTTAAGGATAATCTTAGGCAAAAAACACAGTCATCGCCAATCATTATAGTGGGACAACTCAGGGTTGCATTGCCGAATTAGGAGATGCGATCGCCTTGTCGCTAAACTAGACTAGAGCCAGGTTGAGTGAACTCCCCTCGGGGGATTTCGCTAAATACTTCCCCGGAATTTGGGACAACGACTATCTAGGAGCCGTCACCATGCTGCAAGCTGCCAGCCAAAACAGCGATCTCAGCGGACTTGAATCCGATTTCGATGTGGAACTGCATCGTGTCTTCAAAGTGTTTAACGGTGAAACCGCCGTACGCGGTGTTGAGGTTCAGATTCGCCGAGGTGAGTTCTTTAGTATTCTCGGGCCCTCGGGCTGCGGGAAGACCACCACCTTAAGACTCATTGCCGGATTTGAGACCCCCTCAGCGGGAGAAATTCTGATTCGGGGTCGTTCCATGACCCAAGTTCCCCCCAACGAGCGACCCGTTAATACCGTTTTCCAAAACTACGCCCTCTTCGACCACATGAGCGTCTGGGAAAACATTGCCTTTGGCTTAAAGTTGAAACGGGTCAGCCGCAGTGAAATTCAGCAGCGGGTGGATGAGATGTTGCAGTTGGTCAAGATGGAGGCATTTGGGAATCGCTATCCCAAACAGTTATCCGGGGGACAGCGGCAACGTATCGCCTTGGCCCGGGCCATTGCCAATCGTCCGGCGGTGCTGCTGCTCGATGAACCCTTAGGCGCGTTAGATCTGAAACTACGAAAGGAAATGCAGATGGAGTTATCCAACCTGCACCGCAATTTAGGTCTGACCTTTGTCACGGTCACCCATGACCAAGAAGAAGCCCTATCAATGTCCGATCGCATCGCGGTTATGAAAGATGGCAAAATCGAGCAAATTGGCTCCCCCACGGAGATTTACCAACGACCCCGCACGCCGTTCGTGGCTGATTTTATCGGAGAGACCAATCTCTTTGAAGGAACCGTAGAAAGTCAGGATAGTGAGATGGTGGTGGTCCGCAGTCATTCGGGTTTAAAACTCATCGTCGGGCGCAACCCCGAAGATGAGCATCTGAGCCATCATGCCGTGGTCAGTATCCGCCCGGAAAACATTGAGCTACATTCAGCACCCCCCGAGTCTGCCCTAAATCTCTACCGGGGTCATCTACAAACCGCCATGTATCTCGGAACTCATACTCATTGTATCGTGACCCTCGATAGTGGGGAAATGGTCACCCTGCGTCAAGTGAGTCGTCCCGAAGACCTACCGAGTCCCGAATCTCCCGTTTATTTATCTTGGCAACCTCATCAAAGTATTGTCTTGGCGGCTTAAACCGCTAGATAAACCTCCAGAACAGGGTACGATAGCCAACGAATGGCTCTGGGGAGCCGAGTTTTCTGACTGGTTTGTCTACTTTCTGTCTCGTTAGCCTTTGCCACTGTGATCTGTGACTCATTCCCCCCCATCCTCCATTAGGCGGCTTCGCCGCCGTCAGTTTCTGCAAACCTCAACAGCTGCCCTCTCGGGGTTGGCCCTGTCGAGTTGTGGTTGGACGTTAGCCAATGTCCGCTCAACGGTACAAACCGCCGATGATATTCTCTATATCTATACTTGGGCCGGTTATACAGACCGCGAAGTCATTGAAGCATTTTTTCAAGAAACCGAGATTCGCGTCATCGCCGATGTGTTTTCCTCCAATGAGGAAATGCTGGCAAAACTGCAAGCGGGCGCGGGTGGGGCCTATAGCCTTATCTATCCCTCAGATTACATGGTGCGACGGATGATCGATGAAGAGTTGCTCTTAGAACTCGATCACGATCGCATTGATGGCCTCGATACCCTCTTCCCCAATTTCCAAAATCCGACCTATGACCCCGGTAACCGTCACAGTGTCCCCATTAGTTGGGGAACGACGGGACTGGTGTTTAATACAACGGTTCTGGACCCTCCTCCGGACGATTGGACGTACCTCTGGGAAAATCGCCAACGTCTCACCCGTCGCGCCACCTTACTCAATGACCCGCGAGAGGTCTTTGGGGCAACCCTACGGATGTTGGGCTATTCCTATAACAGTACCAACGTTCAAGAAATTCGTGCCGCTTACAACAAACTCTTAGAACTGCGACCGAGCATCGCCGCCTTTGACTCGGATGCTTGGCGACCGCAAATCCTGGCAGGAGACTTAAAGGTGGCTATGTGCTTCTCCTCGGATGCTAATGAGGTGATTCAAGAAAATTCAGACCTGGCCTATGTCCTGCCCCGCAGCGGCTCCTCTATTTGGACTGATGCCCTGGTGATTCCCCGCACGGCTCCCAATGTGGATGCGGCCTATGCTTGGATTAACTTTATGCAGCGTCCCGAGGTGGCGGCACGAATTGGGGAACGCTTGAGTTTTGCGACCCCCAATAAGGCGGCCTTTGCCAAGTTACCCGAGTCCGTTCAAACCAATACCAGTCTCTTTCCCCCAGACTCCGCCCTGGAAAAATCTGAAAGTCTGCAACCGATTCCTCCGGAAATTGGGGAAATTTATAATCAGTATTGGACTCGCTTGACGAGTGGTTAAGTTCCCTTTGCATCCCTCATCTGCCCTTTTTATTCCCAGAACGCCGTGTCTGTTTCTCCTCCCCCCTCTACTCCCTCCCCAAGCCGTAAATCTGAATTACCCTGGGGAAGCCGCTGGCTGGGTGTCACGGGACTGCTCGCTCCCGCTGGCCTCTGGCTAGTCTTGCTGCTGGTGTTACCGACGTTGGTGATTTTCCAGTTGAGTTTGGTTCCCAATATCCGACCGGGGGATGTGGTGATTCCCTCGGGCATTGATAACTATCTGCGGGCCCTGGACCCTGCCAATTTACGGGTGGTGTTGCGATCGCTCAAGTTGGCTCTGGGAACCACGGGCCTCTGTTTACTCTTGGGCTTTCCGGTGGCCTATTGGATTGCCCTGTTAGCTCCTCAACGTTGGCGTAATTTGTTGCTGCTGGGTTTTGTGTTGCCCCTCTGGACTTCCTCTTTGCTGCGGACCTATGCCTGGATTGCCATTTTACGACCGACGGGGGTTCTAAATTCGGTCTTAGGCTTGGTAGGATTGCCCGGCTTTGATATTCTCAATCGCCCTCCGGCGGTGTTGGTGGGGATGAGTTATAGTTTCCTCCCTTATATGGTCTTGATTCTCTATTCTTCTCTGGAAAAACTCGATCGCCAACTGTTAGAAGCGTCTTCTGACCTGGGTGCAACCCCAATTCAAACCTTTTTTAAAATCACGGTTCCACAATCGCTACCGGGGATTGCAGCGGGGTCGTTGTTGGTATTTATCACCAGTTTAGGAGACTTTATTGATCCAGAACTTCTTGGAGGTGCGTCGAGTATGACGGTGGCGCGTCTAATTTATAACCAGTTCTTAGGACAAACTCCGAACTGGGGCTTTGGCTCTGCCTTGAGTATGGTGTTAATTTTTGCGGTAAGCCTGGCCATTGCCCTCTTGCTCAAGTATGGTGACTCCTCAGCGACACAACGCTAATGCAGATTTAACCCCTATGACTGAAACGGCTCCTACCCCGCAACCGGATCTCGATGTCCCTGATTCCCCTGATCTCCCTTTGGATATGGCACAGTCTTCGTTTAAACCGCGTTTTTCCCTGCAATCGGCGTTTGTGGGGCTGATGTTTGTGTTTATGTATCTGCCAATTTTGGTGTTGGTGGTCTATAGCTTTAATGAGTCTGCTTATAGTGCGGCTTGGGAAGGGTTTACGTGGGAGTGGTATGAGTATCTCCTCTCAGACTCGCGGATTTTCGCAGCCTTACGCAATAGCCTGACGGTGGCTATTTCGGCGGTGGCCATTTCGGCGGTGTTGGGAACGTTGATGGCCGTGGGACTGGCTCGCTATCGCTTTCCGGGCCGCCAACTCTATTTGGGGATTTCCTATTTACCGTTGATTATCCCCGATATTGCCATTGCTGTGGCGACATTGGTCTTTTTGGCGGCGGTGGGGCTGTCTCTGAGTCTCTGGACGATTGTGGCGGCTCATATTGTGTTCTGTTTGGCCTATATTGCCATTGTGGTCTCGACTCGCTTGGCGGATTTAGATCGCAATTTGGAGGAGGCGGCTTTGGATTTGGGGGCGACACCGGTTCAGGCGTTTTTTAAGGTCTTGTTGCCCCAATTGATGCCAGGAATTGTTTCGGGATGTCTCCTGGCGTTTGTTTTGAGTATGGATGATTTTCTGATTGCTAGTTTTACGGCGGGGGCCGGGGCGACGACGCTACCCATGGAAATTTTTAGCCGCATCCGCACTGGGGTTAAGCCGGATGTGAATGCCCTCAGTGCGATTCTGATCAGTTTCTCGGCACTCTTGGCGGCGGTGGCGGAGTGGGTGCGCTACCGAGGCGAGTCACGACGGCAGTAACAGGGCGATCGCGCTAGAATCTCAAACAGAAAATGCTGAGACTCGATTTGTCCCTAAAAAAAGCTAGGTAACCTAAGGTTAATTTAGGCTATCCTAGCAGCGTACAGTTGAGAACCATTGGTTAACTCAGACGAGTCAGCGACGACTGAGTTCCAGATAGAAGAGTCGCCTTCACACCACGTAAACTAAGACGTATTGTAAATGATTCGGGTTCAGAATCAAGTCTAGTTTGTGACAGTTCAAATGGTGACCCTGAAAATAATCACATTTTTTGTGGTTTGGGCTTAATCAGGACATAATACCTGATTTGGCGGCGATCGCCCTAGAATAGCGCCGGTTGGCTTCGGTTTCGTCGAATATTTAAGCTCATAAAGGAAACTCCCCAAACACCGTATGAAACTGTTTCGGAATGCCCTAGTAAATGTAGTTTTAGCATTGCTCACGGTTGCTCTGGTTTTGGCAACTGGGGCGATCGCCCAACCGGATGAAGCCTCTCCCTCCCTATCGGAAATTGGCAATGAATTTAGGGAAACGCCCCCCGAAGTCCAAATTCCAGAAACTCTATCGCCTCGCCCGCTGTTTGAGCCAGACCGGGAGAGCGCCCGCGTCATCGTCGATGGCATCTTTTTGTTTGAGATGGGAGACACCAGTCAGTTCCCAGCGGAAGAACGGGCAGCGTTAATGAATGACAAGCTGCAACGAGCCGCTGAGTCTCCGGGAGTTGAATCAGTAGAGGTGGTGATGCGTAATGGCTTACCCACGTTATTGATGGATGGAAGTCATCTAATTACCGTTACCGAAAGTGATGCTAGTCTCGGCGGGGGCGCTAATGCTCAGGAACAAGCGGACATCTGGGCCCGACAAATCCGGGAAGTCTTGCGCCAGGCCAATAACGAGCGCGGGGAGCGATTCTTACGTCGCGCCCTGTTACAGGTCACCCTAGTCCTGACGTTGGCCTGTATGCTGCATTGGGGAGCTGCACGACTCTCGTTCTATCTACTGCAAGATAAAGAAGAAACACCAACGCTGGAAGCTTGGCGCAGTTTGGGGGTGTCGGCGACGCGCTTTGTCATCTGGGGGCTGACCCTCTTTTATGTCAGCGACCTTTTCCCCTTGACTCGTCGCTGGAGTTACCGAGTCCGCCAAATTATTGCCAATAGTATTACAGCGCCAATTCTCCCGATTGATACTAATACTTATTCGGTACTGGATCTTTTGGTCCTAATTGGCCTGCTGTTGGGGTTGGTGATGGGGGCCAATCGCCTGAGTCAGATGCTGCGGGTTCGGATTTTGCAGGTGTCGCGTCTGAATCGCTCGGCTCAAGATGCGATCGCCACCACGATTAAATACACGCTGATGGTTGTTGGTGCGGTGGTGGTGTTCAATCTCTGGGGATTAGATATTACCTCCCTCACTATCTTGGCTGGGGCCTTGAGTGTCGGGATTGGTTTCGGATTTCAGGATATTGCCAAAAACCTGGGGAGTGGCTTGGTTCTGTTGTTTGAGCGACCGATTCAGGTGGGGGATTTTGTGGAGGTCGGCAATTCGATGGGAACGGTGGAGCGCATTGGGAGTCGTAGTACCCTGATTCGTACCCTCGATCGGGTCTCGATTATTGTCCCTAATTCCCGTTTCCTAGAATCTGAGGTCATTAACTGGAGTCATGATAACCCGGTGTCCCGTTTGCGGCTGCCGGTAGGGGTGGCCTATGGCTCTAATTTGGAGGATGTGAAGTCAGCTTTATTGAATGCGGCTCAAGAACATCCTCAGGTGCTACGGATTCCCCCGCCTCGCATTCTTTTTACCGGTTTTGGGGATAGTTCTCTCGATTTTCAGTTGTTGGTTTGGTGTGGTGACCCCAGTCAGCAGCAGCTTCTGCGTAGTGATCTCTATTTTGGCATTCATGAACAGTTGAAACGTCGTCAGATCGAAATTCCTTTCCCACAACGGGATTTGCATTTACGGTCTGGGAGTTTTGTCATGGGAGAGGGGAATAGAACTCAAGGGGGGAACCACAGAGTCACAGGGAACACGGAGTTATGAGAAGTTGATTTTAGGGGCAAAAAGGCTTTGTAGCCGTTGGAGTTTGGAGCCGCCGTAGTAGAGGAGATCCCCTTTGCCGAGGAGGTTTTGGGCTTGGCCCTGTTTGCCTCCTAGAATGATACTGGAGTCGGCTTCACTGGCGGTTTTGAGAGCAATGCGGCCGGGAAGGTTGGAACGAATTAAGGGCGTGACAACTTTGGCTTCGGGCCGTTGCGTGGCGATAATGAGGTGGATTCCGGCGGCCCGCGCCATGGCCCCGAGTCGTTTGATGGAGAGTTCGAGGACTTTGGCGACTTCCTTTTCTGCCATAAAATCGGCGTATTCGTCAAAGAGACAGATAATGGGGGGTTTGGTGGGTTTGTTGCGTTCTAAACACTGTTGATTGTAGGTGGGGAGGTCGTTACAACGGCTGGCTTCAAAGGCTCGGTAGCGGGATTCCATTTCGAGGACGAGGTCTTCCATGAGGGCGATCGCGCGATCGCTGTCTTTGACAATCGGCGACAACAGCCAGGGGATGTTCTCAAATTCCGGGAACGTCACCCGTTTCGGATCGACTAGGGCCAATTTGAGATGGTCCGGCGATCGCCGTTGGGTTAAACTCAGCAACAAAGCTCGTAAAAACTCACTTTTACCACTTCCCGTCGTTCCCCCCACCAAGAAATGACAGGTGTTAGGGTCTGACAAATCCGCTTCCACCAGTTTATTTTCCAAGTTAACGCCAATGGCCACCCGCACTGGGGCAGTAACGGGCAACGATTGCGGTGTAAGATACTGCTCAAATAGGGCAATCTGAGCCGGATTACGGGGAAGATCGACGCTGACAAATCCCGCCTGAGGAGAAATCATCGGCGGAGTGGAAATCCCCAGTTGGACTTGTAAATCATCCGACAGCCGCAACAGGGACGACACCTTAACCCCCAACTTAGGTTTCAGACGAACCCGGATAAAGGACGGACCAATGGCGGCCCCTTCATAGGTGACCTCCACCCCAAAGGCATTAAAAACTTCCGTCAGTTGCTGACCAAGTTTCTCTCCTTCTTCTATATCGGGGGGAGCAATGGTTGGTGGGGTTGGTGTAGGGGTTGGTGTAGGATTGGGCGTAACGCTAACTGGGGGGTCTGGAGTTGGCTTTGGCGCAATAGACGGCGATTTAACAGGGGTTGCATCCTCTGCGCCTAAAAAGAATGTTTGACAGGTGTTTTGTTGCGGACAGAGGGGACAGAGCCGCTCTTCATAGGTTTTTGGTGGGGGGTTGGGGTGGTCGGGTTGCCAACTGAGCCAATCCCGCATCCGTTGCAGATGCTGGGCGATTCCAGATTGCATCATCATCTGCAACTCCTCCCAGGAATAGTGATACACCTGAAATTCAGGTAAAACGCAATAGACCGCTACATCGACAAGCTTCTGGCGTTGGCGGTGAAGCATATCGGCGTAGAGAGTCACCTGCATCACCTGAGCCGACGGGTCAGCGGGTTGGTAGGTTTTATACTCGACCATACAGAGACGCTGGCGATCGCCATCATAGACTAAGTTATCGAACTGTCCTGATACCATTTGCTCCTCACCATTAGCCAGTTGATAGGGTTGCTTTAGCCCCAATTCACTATCAATAAAGGTTTCGGAGATAACCTGGTCAGGATGAAAATGTTGACGATTGCGTTTGAGTAATCCGGCGTAGTGATAGATTAGGCGTTGCAGGCCAGGCAAAATATGTCCTAACTTTTTGGCAGAATCAGGATTTTTTTGGCTCACCTCCATTACATAGGGATGAAAGTAAAGCTCATTAAAGAGCCGCTGCATATCCTGAGCCAGTTGTTGTACGTTAAGCTGTTCACTTGGTGGTGAGAGGAGTTGACTGAAGCGAGAGTCCTCTGCGGTACAGGTGACAAACTTGTCTGCTAAGTGATGAAAAAGATTCCCTACTCCCGAAATTTGGGTTTCCTCGGGAATAAAGAGGCTAAAACACTTGGAGTTGCGGTGAAGGTAGAACAGGCGAGGACATTCCAGAGCCAGACGAACTTCTGTAGCACTAAAACTCTCGGGTGAACTCATAGATGCTTTCTCCTCTCCGGTCTGATCCGGTGTACAGTCTGGCTCAAGACGGGCCAAAAGATGGCGATGAACCTGTGCAAGATACACTACATCGAGTCTAGCGTAATGTAGTTGTTGTGGCTTCAGAGGCCGTTGACCCCAATCACTCCTCTGGGGGTCTAAATCGATATGGGAAAACTCACAGAGGTCAGCGGCTAGGGTTTTCAGTTTTAGGTTAGAGACCCCCAATGCGTTTTTACCCAGGGTTCTAGCCAGTTTCAGGGTACAGGTGATCCGTTGCGCAGTTGGTTTTCCCAGAAACCTCAAATCATAGGTAGCGTTGTGAAAAATTTTCTCGATGTCGGGATTGGCGATAATCCGCTGGATGAAGAGGCGGATACAGTCGGGCTGTTGTAAGACATCTAGAATGTAGACTGAGTCACCAGAGCGATCGCTCCCATCGTCACTGACTTGAATGAGGGATAATTTTGGGGATTTTGTCCGCCAGTCTGCGGTTTCGGTGTCAATCCAGAGTTGGGAGGCGCGAGATAGGCGATGAATGGCGGCTTCAATCTCATCAGGTTGGCTGAGGTACATGAGTCATGGTCTTCTAGTGATGAACAGGAGGTTAAGATGCCTGGCGCTGGGATTCAGGGACTAAGGTGATAAACTGACCCTTGAGGTTCTTGTCGTCGCCAATAATTTTGATATAGTTCTCCTGTTCTAATTCTTTGAGCGTTTGGATGACCTCTTTGGGGCCGATTTCATCAAATTCTCCCAAGGTCGAGTTGATCAAAATCTCAGTACCCAAAAACCCTTGAGTTTTTATTTGCTTCATCAAGAACTCATGAATCTTTGGTTCAGGAAGAGGGGGAGGGGGAGTTTTTCCACCGTTGTCTAATTTTTCTAGAAAAATCAAGTTTTTCAAAAGCTGACATTGTTCCAACACACCACTTTGCTTCACCAATTCCTTGAGCCGACCAGGATTCGGTGAATCGTAGCCGACCACTAATTCCCCCGAGGTCGCGGCATTGAGTAGCCGATGATAGGTCACCAGATAGTGGACTGAGTCAAGATGGGGACAAATGTGACGGTGGGGATTGCTGGTAAATAGCTTCTCGAATAGCTTATAGCCTTTATTCTTTTTGCTGCCAAAGGGTTCGTGACGAATGAAGATGAGGCGATCGCAGTCTCCGGCTTTCACCACTTTCTCACAAGCCGACATACTATAAAAGAAACTTCTCATATTCGGGTCTTCATTCCACAAAATTCCGATTTTCTCAGAGGTTTGGGGATGGGTAAAGCTCAAAGAATAATTTAAATACTTTGACCCTTCCAGATATTTATAAGCTACATTAGGAACTCCCAGCATTTCTAAGATATCCGCCAAGTACTGAGCCAATTCACTAGAGGATTGCTGACGGATTCGTTCAACTTTTGCCTGAGTTTTCTTAAATTCTTTGTCCCAAACCAGTGCAAAACTATCGTCGGTTTTAATCTCCCCATGTCCTTTGAGT
>SMDP01000529.1 GCA_012911965.1 Geitlerinema sp. P-1104 | reverse complement strand
GTCCTTGTCAATGTAGAGGAAAGCGGACAAGGAAACGGAGGGGATATCCGAATTATTGCAGATAGGCTGTTTATGGAAGATGGCGCTCGATTAAATTCGAGTACCTCGGGTCAAGGGAATGCAGGGACTGTCACAATTGAGGCAAGTGGTGAAGTCATCTTCTCAAATAGTTTTGCCGTAAGTGCTGTTGGAGAAAACGCGCGAGGCAATGCGGGAGGGGTGAGTATCTCGGCTAATACTCTGGAAGTGCGAGATGGAGGTCTATTGAGTTCAAGTACATCAGGGCAAGGAAATGCTGGAACGGTCATCATAGAAGCGGAGGATAGGGTGGTTTTCTCAGGAGTGAGTTCCGAAGGAGTACCTAGTTCGGGCTTCACCAGCGTGTTGCAAACAGGCCAAGGAGATGCCGGAGACTTTAGTATTTCTGCAAATACCGTGGAAGTACGAGATGGAGCGATGTTGGATTCGAGTACCTTCGGTCAAGGAAATGCCGGAACCGTAACTGTTCAGGCAAGTAATCTAGTTCTGCTCTCAAATGGTTTTGCCTTCAGTACTGTAGAAGAAACAGGACAAGGAAATGCTGGAGGTGTCAGTATCCGGGCTAATACTGTAGAAGTGAATGATGGCGCTCGTTTGAATGCAAGTACCTCGGGTCAAGGAAATGCCGGAACCGTAACTGTTGAGGCAAGTGATAGAGTTCTCTTATCGGGACTTAACAATCCCGAGGGAGTCGTCACCGGTGTCGTCAGTGCTGTTGGAGAAAACGCACGAGGAAATGCCGGAGGTGTTAGTATTTTGACTGGCAGTCTGGAAGTGCGAGATGGCGCTCAGTTAAACTCAGTTACATTGGGTCAAGGCAATGCTGGAACCGTAACGGTCGAAGCCAGTGATAGGGTTGTTTTCTCAGGCGTAAATCCTAGAGGAGAACCCAGTCTAGGTCTGACCAGCGTGTTACAAACGGGGCAAGGGGATGCCGGAGGCATTAGTATTCTTGCCAACACTTTAGAACTTCGAGATGGGGCAGCCTTAGATTCAAGTACCTTGGGTCAAGGCAATGCAGGAACGGTCTCGATTAACGTGAGCGAGACATTTTTATTATCAAATGGCTTCGTTGCGAGTGGTGTAGGAGAAGAGGGACGTGGTAATGCTGGCAATGTCAATGTCGTGGCTAACCGGCTGCAAGTCCATGACGGATTATTGTTATCCAGTAGTTTGAACCAAGGAGATGCGGGAACGGTAACGGTCGAAGTCCAGGACACCGCAATCTTTTCCGGTTTTTATACCCACCCTTCAGGCTCAGCTCCATCCGGCTGGCGAAGTGGTTTATACAGCACCATTGAAGAAACCGGACAAGGGAATGCCGGAGGGGTGAATCTCATCGCCGGAACTGTAGAACTGCGGGATGGAACGCGGTTATCCTCCAGTAACAACACCACATCCAATGCCAATGACTTTACAGCGGGTGATGTCTTTGTCCAAGCCGATCGCCT
>SMDP01000528.1 GCA_012911965.1 Geitlerinema sp. P-1104 | reverse complement strand
AGCAGGTTGTTCCCCCCCTGTCCGAAAATGACGTCATCTTCATCAAAGGCGGCGATGGTATCATCTCCCTCGCCGCCGATTAGGGTTTCTGGATGGGTCCCCACTCCCAAAATGAGTTGGTTGATAATCCTTCGTGAAGGGGGATTCGGTTGCGGCGAGGGTGAGGGTTCGGGTTCGGGGTCGGGTTCGGGCTCGGGTTCGGGTTCGGGTTCGGGCTCGGGTTCGGGCTCGATAAGAGCCTTCTCGATGATATAGCGATCGCCCTCGACAAATCCCTCACTCAGGGGAACTCCCGCCAGATTAACAATGTTAGCTGTCTCTGGGAGAACATCCAGACGCAGACTTCCCTCCCCTGTGACTCCCTCCAGAATGACCTCAATCACCGTTCCCGAGTTGGCCGAGACTGAGGCAATGTCGGCTGTGACGGTTCCGGTAGTCGTGAGGGTGAAATCATCCACATCCACCTCTTTTACGGGTTCACTAAAGCGAACTTCGTAGATGATTGTCTCTTGGTTCGTAATTTTATCAGCATCATCCGGCCGTTGAATGGCGATGATTTGGGGAGCATTGTCCTGAGAATCGCCAATCTCTTCAACGGGGCGATAGGTCAACCTAAAATTGTCAATGGCGATCGTATCTCGAAAGCCTGAACCGGTGCTTTCAGAGAGAGCAACAACGCGAATCTGAACAGGTTCTAGTTGATTATTAATGTCATCATTAAACTCTAATAGTTCTACCCCAGTTCTGAGTTGAGTAATACCCCAAACCTCCGGGTCTTCGTAGAGTCCCAACGAAAAAAAATCCCCCTCCTCTCCAACCCGATAGTCAATCGTCCAAGAGGTAGAACGGTCTTGAACACTGAGCATTTGGGCTTCTAAAGAGAGTTGAAAGTCTTCAAAACCTTCCGTATTGGTTAGAGAGAAGACAAAGGCTGCACCGGGGTCTCCGAAGCTTGCAGATTGACGAATACCGAGGGCGCGATCGCTTGCCTGTCGTTGCTGTTCCGGCTCGGCTCCCAGCTCTAAGCCACTATTAATAGATGCTAAATTTTTAAATGCCCCCTTCAACTCATTCCAAGTGGCTGGCTCGGGGTCAAAGACATTAAGAATCCCTAAATCCGAGGTCGTGGCCTCCGTATAAATTGCCCAACCGGTCGGCAATCCCTCTCCCAATGTTGCAAAATCTTCCTGGTACGATACACCCGTTACGTCAACTGTAGTCATGGCAACGCCTTTATATAACGACAGTAGCAACTAATGGGGTTCACCCTAGCTCGGGGCGATCGCAATTGCCAAGGGCATAAGTCAAGAAATCCTGACATTGTGAGCAACGACGACTGAGGTAACCCAGTTAAATCTCTAGCTTGAAAGCCTGACCTATCCTGAGTTATGGGCCATTCAAGTCAGGATAGGTCAGAGGAACAGGACACAATTCTTAGAAGACTATGGCAGTTTGCCAATTCCTTCGTTAGACTTGTCGCCATCTATCGA
>SMDP01000527.1 GCA_012911965.1 Geitlerinema sp. P-1104 | reverse complement strand
GAGGGCGATCGCAAGGGGTCCCAATTCTCTGAGGGCGATCGCAAGGGGTCCCAATTCTCTGAGGGCGACCACAAGGGTACGCCCCTACGTTGTTTCTGTTCCCCGTTCCCTCTTGCTATAACATAAGTGCATTCATTCACGAATAGGCTCCCTATGGTTTTCACCCCTGTGATTCTTGCTGGTGGTAAAGGCGAACGCTTCTGGCCCCTGAGTCGCCTGGAACGCCCGAAACAATTTCTCTGCCTGGATGGGAGCGATCGCAGCCTCTTGCAAGCCACCGCCGATCGCCTACTCCCCCTGGCCGACGGCTGGGATAATCTCTGGGTGATTACCGCCGCACATCTCGCCGACGGAGTTCGTCAACAGTTACCTGAACTCCCCGACGCCAATCTCCTCATTGAACCGGAAGGCCGAGACACCGCCCCTGCCGTGGCTTGGACAACCCTAGAAATTAGCCAACGCCATGGCCCCGACGCCGTGGTGGGCTTTTTCCCCGCCGATCACTGGATTGACCCCCCCGAAGCCTTCCACCACACCCTCCACGCCGCCATTGAGGTGGCCCAACAGCAAGGGGCGATCGTCACCCTCGGGGTTAAACCCACCTATCCCTCCACCGGTTACGGCTACATCGAACAAGGGGACCCCCAGGGAACCGTCAAAGACTTAGCCGCCTTCCAAGTGGCCCGCTTCACGGAAAAACCCGATCGCCCCACCGCCGAAACCTTCCTCGCCAGCGGACGCTTTAGCTGGAACAGCGGCATTTTTATCTTCCAAGCCGGAGTCGCCCTAGAGGAACTCAAACAATACGCCCCAGAACTGATGCAACAGCTTCAGCAAGAGGGAGTGAACGCCTATCCCAACCTAACCAAAATCAGTATCGACTATGCCCTCATGGAGAAAACCCAACGGGCCGCCGTCCTTCCCGTCTCCTTTGGCTGGGACGATCTCGGCGATTGGAACGCCCTCGATCGCCTGCAACCGGAAAACACCAGTCCCGCATCAGGCAACGTCGAACTCGGCCGCCATATTGGGCAGGATAGCCAAAATAGTATTTTTTATAACAGCGACCCGGACGAACTTATTGTCACCATTGGACTAGAGGACGTGGTCGTGGTTCGCGATGGCAATGCCACCCTGATTGTCAAAAAAGACCGCACCCAGGATATTAAATCAGTCCTAAAAACCTTAAAAGCGGACGTAAACTTACAACAATTCCTCTAAGAGTTTTTAAATCCTGTTCACGTTACAACCATCGTCTAGGGAGTTATTAAACCATGGTCAACATCAATTCCGGGGACATGAACCCCGTCAGCCTATTTGGCTTTGCCTCGGAGGGAGAACTCTCAAATTTTGCTCAAGGGGAAGAGGAGTTTAGTCCTCCTGACGTTCTCACCGATGGCGGGGACTTAATTCAGAATCGTAACTATACCCTAATTGTCGATCGCAGTTCCAACATGAGCGTCATCGACCCCACCCATGAGATCACCCTCCA
>SMDP01000526.1 GCA_012911965.1 Geitlerinema sp. P-1104 | reverse complement strand
AGCAGGTTGTTCCCCCCCTGTCCGAAAATGACGTCATCTTCATCAAAGGCGGCGATGGTATCATCTCCCTCGCCGCCTATTAGGGTTTCTGGATGAGTCCCCACTCCCAGAATCAGTTGGTTGATAATCCTTCGTGACGGTGGATTGGGGCTGGGTTCGGGTTCGGGGTCTGGTTCGGGGTCTGGTTCGGGTTCGGGTTCGGGTTCGGGTTCGATGATATAGCGATCGCCCTCAGTAAATCCCTCACTCAAGGGAACACCCTCCAGATTGACAATATTGGCTGTCTCCAGCAAAACATCCAGACGCAGGCTTCCCTCTCCGCTTACCCCCTCCAGGATGACCTCAATCACGGTTCCAGTGTTCGCGGAGACGGAGACGATATCGGCCCTAGCGGTTCCGGTGGTGGTGAGGGTGAAATCCTCCACATCCACCTCCGTCACCGGCTCACTAAAGTAAACGTCGTAGGTGATAACATTTTGGGTTGTCACCTTATCTACATCTTCCGGTCGTTGAATGGCGATGATTTTGGGAACATTGGGGGGGGACTCCCCAATCTCTTCAATACTCTCCTCAATAGTCTCTTTAATCGTCTCTTCAATGGGGCTATAGGTTAACCTAAAATTGTCAATTGCAATGGTATCTCTTCGGTTTTGACCGGTACTTCCTGAGAGAGCGACAAAGCGAATTTGAACTGGTTCTGCTTGATTGTTTATGTCATCATTAAACTCTAAGAGTTCTACCCCAGTTCTGAGAAGAGTGATACCAAACACGTCCGGGTCTTCATAAAGTCCTAAGGGGAAAAAATTTCCCTCGTCGCCAACCCGATAATCAATCGTCCAAGAGGTAGAACGGTCTTGGACACTTAACATTTGAGCTTCTAAGGAGAGTTGAAAGTCTTGGAACCCTTCTGTGTTAGTTAGGGAGAAAACAAAGGCAGCACCGGGGTCTCCTAGCTCTCCTGATTGACGAATACCGAGGGCGCGATCGCTCGCCTCTCGTTGCGTTGCGGCCGTTGCGCCAAACTCTAAACCACTATTAATAGATGCTAAATTTTTAAATGCGCCTTTCAGCTCATTCCAGGTAGCTGGCTCAGGGTCAAAGACATTGAGAATCCCTAAATCCGAGGCAGTGGACTCTGTATAAATCGCCCAACCGGTCGGCAATCCCTCTCCTAAGCTGGCAAAATCTTCTTGGTACGATACACCCGTTACGTCAACTGTAGTCATGGCAACGCCCTTATATAACGACAGTAGCAACTAATGGGGTTCACCCTAGCTTGGGGCGATCGCAATTGCCAAGGGCATAAGTCAAGAAATTCTGACATTGTGAGCAACGACGACTGAGGTAACCCAGTTAACTCTCTAGCTTGAAAGCCTGACCTATCCTGAGTTATGGGCCATTCAAGTCAGGATAGGGCAGAGGAACAGGACACAATTCTTAGAAGACTATGGCAGTTTGCCAATTCCTTCGTTAGACTTGTCGCCATCTATCGA
>SMDP01000525.1 GCA_012911965.1 Geitlerinema sp. P-1104 | reverse complement strand
ATCTGTTTTTCGCACGAAGAGTACGACTGCTCCAATCACTATAAAACTAATTCCCCACCAAAGTGGATTGCCTGGTAAAATTTTGAGCAAGAGGGTTACAATTCCTGATGTGATAAGTGACCATCCGGTGGTTGTTCGATATTGCATAAGTTATAGCTAAGGCCTCAAAAATGTTTACTGTGCAGGGATTTATCCTGAGATACTGTTTAAGATAGTCTAGGAATCAGATGAAAACCTCTATCAATAGAGATAGAGGGTGCGATCGGGGTAAAAAATTATTAATTGTTTCCGTCCTCTTGTGGGGAAAAGTAGGGTAAACGTAAGAAAATCGGTGAGAAAATGTGCTAAGGTGCCAGACCAGCAGCTAGTACAGTAAGCATTCAGGACTCATTAAACCTCTCTTCGTCTTTTGGCTGAGACTGCGCTTCTTTGAGATTTGGTATCAGTAGAAGGATGGCGACTCTTAGTTTGGCGAGCCATTCGCGAAGATCAAGAAGGCGAGAAATATCCTAATACTGTTCAGGTGAACCCGGAACGCGATCGCCGTAAATATCTGCCATTTATCCGCATGGAGTATCTTAATCAATAAAGAAGAGCCTCTCAGTGGCGAAGTCATGCTAATCGTAATGACATCACTCTCCAGCGGATTCTTGCCCCAGTTGGGCTTTGAGGCGTTCCACCTCCGCCAGTGCCGCCTCAGCCCGCTGTCGTTCCACCTCAGCTCGCTGTCGTTCCCGTTTCGCCTCCTCCTCCGGCAACAAAATTAGACTGCCATCGGGCCTAAAAAAGCGTAACCACGGGGCTGTCTCCCGTTGCACCGTCCCCTCCTCAACCCCCAACCAAACCCCGAGGGTATCACACCACAACCAACCGCGATCGCCCCTGGGGATGTCCTCATAGCCCCGTCCCCCTAAATGCCACCCCTGTAACGACTGGGGGTCAAAGGGATGATAGACAAAATAATCCCGAGTCCGAAACACCCGCTCATAAATCTCCTTCTTGCGTCCATAATCCTCCCGTGCCGTTGAACCCGAGGTCAACTCCACAATCACATCGGGATAACGACCCCCTTCTTCCCAAACCACCCAACCCTGACGCTCCCGGTTGGGGTTGGGGTCCACATCCAAGACGACAAAAAAATCAGGACCGCGAAAGTCCCGATTTCGGGCTTGTTCGCTACTAAAATAAACGAACATATTGCCCCCCGTAAAATAGTCCTCCCGCTCCGTCAATGCCCCATGAGCCGAGGCAAGGAGAACATTCATGGCAATCCGATGGCGATGAGTTTCCAAGGGTTCTCCGTCGTCAAAGATTAAATCCGTCGGTGGCATCGGGGGAGTCCAGTCCACCCCTGGCTCATACCCCTGAGGTTGAGTCACATTCTCAGACATGGTTCCACCCCCTAGGTCAACTCTCGTATCCTATCAAATCAGAGTCGATGAGTCCGCCTCAAAAACAACATCCTCATACAACGCCTCGAAACTCCCCTGAAA
>SMDP01000524.1 GCA_012911965.1 Geitlerinema sp. P-1104 | reverse complement strand
GTTTCGAGCGATCGCAGATTAAAGGGAAAAATAGAAATGGAACTCAGATTTAGGCCAACCACCTTCCTGAGTCAAAAGGCTATGGGATGTCCCCCAATTCTGAAACCTCTACTGTATCGTAGAATACAGAATTTGTCGGGATTTGCCGTGATAAATCTGAGTCGAGATAGGCGAGACCCCGCGATCGCTCACAGATGCGATCGCAGAGAAACGAGAAGCCGAACCAAGTTTTAACTGCTAATTATGGAGCCAGTGCGCCGTTTTGGGACGACGTTTACAATCTCTTAATTTTTGTAAGAAATGGCTTAACCTAATTGTAGCAACCTACACTCATTTTTGGTAGCCCCCATGTCAACGAATCCTTACCTGGAGCTACAGGAACAACTGCGCCGCCTCGAAACCCCCCCCGCCAGTCCCCCCCTAACGGTGCAAGTCAACGGCCTACAACAGTGGTTTCAGCAAACCCTCCTCAGTCCCGAAAGCAATCGCCCGCAATCAGAACAGTCCCTACTCGTAGAACTTCACAAACAACTGCGCCTGCTGGCCACCGACGCCGCCTTTCTCCAATCTGCCAAAACCCCACAAACCCAACAACAGCGACAGCAACAGATAGGCGATCGCCTCAACACCCTGCAACGGTACTGTCAGCATTTACTCAAGCCCGAGGACAACACATAATAGACAACGCAACTCCCACACAACTTCTCACCGTTCGCCGCTTATGCAATCTCCCAAAGCTCGCCAAGTCACCCTGCAAGACGCCGACCTCGAACCCGGACTTCCCGCCCAACACTGTCCCGAAACCGGAGGCGTTTGGATTGAACGAGATCACTACGAACAATGGTGTGCCGACCATCCCCCAGAAGACCTCAGCCCAGAAGACCTCAGCCAACGCCTAGCCAACCTAGACGTTAGCCCCGCCCCAGAAGACAGCAAAGCCGCCCTCTGTCCCCAAAGCGGCAAAATCCTCATTCGCGCTCGCGTCGATGCCCCCCAGCCCTTTTATATCGAGCGTTCCCCTGAAACCGGCGGGATTTGGCTCGATCGCGGCGAATGGGACATCCTCAAACAACTCGGCTTACACAATCAACTCGATCGCCTATTTTCCGCCGATTGGAAAGCCCAACTGCGAGAACAAACCCAAGTCGATCGCCAACGCACCGCCACCATCGACAAACTCGGAGAACCCCTAGCCCAAAAAGTCTTTGAACTCGCCGACGAACTCCGTCAACATCCCAACGGCGACTTCGGCGTCTCCTATCTCACCCAAGTCGTTATCAACACTCAGTCATAATGGACAATTAACAATGGACAGTGGACAATGGAGCCTACCGCAGCGATGCGTTCCGGCAGTTTTGAATTGGTGGGCCTAGGTCACAACCCTCACTGATGCCGGAACACATCCTACCACTATTGCCTACTGCCTACTGCCCAGGGCGACCACAAGGGTACGCCCCTACGTCTTTTCTGTTCCCTGTTCCCTGTTCCCTGTT
>SMDP01000523.1 GCA_012911965.1 Geitlerinema sp. P-1104 | reverse complement strand
AAGTGGTGGCATTTTGCAAAATCAACGGCATTCCTGGCGATAGTCTCGGGGACTTCCTGCGATCGCTCTCCGACTATGGCGGTGAATCCCTGATGCGGATGTCGGCCCTCGTCTGTTTTGATGGCCTGATTCCCCTCGGCCCCAACTTCATTCAAGCCGTTAGCAGTCGTTTGAACGGCCTCAGTCCCAAGGAACTCGAAGACAACTCTCAATACAAAAGCATCAAATCCGAGATTCCCGGTAAAAACAGTGATAGCAAACTCAGTTTTATTGGCGAAAGTTTTGATTCTGTCAAGGGTTGGATGGGAGATTTAGTCAGTTCTAACGACCTCACCCCCCAGAAAGTTAGTCACAACCTACAGGGATTCATTGATTTCAGTGAAGATCGCCTAGATTATCTGGCGGCCTTTCTGGATATGAGTACCGATTACTACCGCCATACGGGGGTACAAACTCTGGCCCGTCGCTTGATTGAGCGATCGTTGGCGGAGATTTAAGAGCGAGTGAGCTAGTCAGTGATGGGTGAACCCTCCTCGGTTCACCCGGGTTCTATTTTCTTTAGGAGAGTCATGATTTTAACCACATTAGAAGGCGTTCCCGGCAAAGAAGTTCTGGAACATTACGGGATTGTTCAAGGAAGCACTGTCCGCGCCAAAAACGTCGGGCGTGATATTGGTGCTAGTTTTAAAAATCTCGTGGGTGGGGAGTTAAAAGGCTATACTGACCTGCTCAATGAAGCGCGGCAAGAAGCCATGGATCGGATGGTACTCCAAGCAAAACAAATGAACGCTAATGCCATTGTTAACATCCGTTTTTCAACCTCTTCAGTAGCTCAAGGGGCGGCAGAAATCTTTGCCTATGGTACGGCTGTATTAGTCCGCTAAGGAGTTGCAGAAACTATCATGGAAGAAATCATTTTTTTTGCCATTCTATTAGGAATTGGCTACTTTTTTGGGGTTTTGGCGGAAAAGAAACATTACAAGGACATCAAAAGCCGCGAACAAGAAACCTTGTCATTAGCCATCGCTTCCTTTGGAGCCAAACAACCCTTACCTGATGCCTCAGAGGCTGAATTATTTGTGGGATCTGTTGTGATTTCCTCGGACTATTTCAAAACCTTTGTGATGGCGTTGCGTAATATCTTGGGAGGCCGGGTAGTCGCCTATGAAAGTCTCCTCGATCGCGGTCGGCGGGAAGCCTTACTACGGGTGAAAGAGCAGGCGATCGCCTGGGGGGCCACCGAAGTCCTAAATGTACGCTATGAAACCAGTACCCTGGGCGGCAACAATCAGAAAGGTATCGCAGCCATTGAGGTCATTGCCTATGGTACGGCTATTCGTTAGCCTAGATCTCAAGGACTGCATTGGATATTACCGAGTTGAAGATGGGATTTAAGCCAAAAGCTATCAGCGAAGAAGTCAATGTCTCTCAGGTTAATCCCCTAGTCGATTTTGCGCGTTTGCTGGGGGTGATTGTTGGCCTGACGTTGGTCAT
>SMDP01000522.1 GCA_012911965.1 Geitlerinema sp. P-1104 | reverse complement strand
TTGACAAACGGATGTATGTCTATCACTATCGCTCCTTTGATATCAACCCCAAAGTCATCAGTCTGGCCATCCTTGGCGATGAGCGACCCCAATGGCGACCGAGCGGCTATAGCTACGAACTGGCTGGATGTCGCGTCGAGTTCAGCTTCCCGACGGTAAAACTGCTGGACTATCAAGAGCAGTGGGAAACCCTGGAACAGTCCTCGAATCCCTTTTCCTTGCTGGTGATGGCGCATCTGAAAACCCACGTCACCCGAGGTCAAGCCGAGGAACGGGAAGCTTGGAAATGGAATTTGGTTCAACTGCTCTATGAACGAGATTATACTGAAGAGGACATCATCCGTTTTTTTCGACTGCTGGACTGGATGATGACCCTACCTCAAGTCTTGCAAGAGCGTTTTGATAGCAAACTTCGTCAGTATCAGGAGGAACGAAAAATGCCAATTCTCAGCAACATTGAACGTCAAGCCCTAGAAACCGGTCGCCAAGAAGGTCGTCAAGAAGGTCGTCAAGAAGGTCGTCAAGAAGGACTTGAAGAAGGTAGTTTAGAGATGGCTCGTTCGGCCATTCTGGATGTGCTGACGGTGCGCTTTAATCAGGTTCCAGATCAGGTGCGCGATCGCCTCGCACCGATGCGTGACCTATCCCGCCTGCGACAGCTCCTGCAACACGCTACGGTGGCGACGTCCCTCGGCGAGTTTATGGCGGGACTGGGGGACTAATCTACCGCCGGATCGCCATTAAGGTCGTCAGCGGGACTTATCAGACCTCTCAATGGCGTACACATCGAGTTCCATGAGATTGCTGTCACTGAAGCCCAATTTGCTGAATGACGGCTTCAGTCATCACATCTGATAAAAGTGCTGGGCAATGGTGCTGTCTTCCTGGGGAGTCGCGGCTCGAAAGTTCATAGAAGCGGGGGTGTTTTTCCGGTAGACAAACCCTAGCAAAACGCAGGATTCATCTGTTGCCCAAACTGGGGAAAAAATTTTATCGCGCTGCGCGCGAGGGGGAGGTTAAGAGGGTAAAAGTGGAAAAGGGTTACAGAGTCCTCGGGGCAACACTCACGACACGAAAACCGTAGTCGTTGTCGTCGTAGCGCGGGTTGTAGTCGGGGCGAGAGGCGGAACGGCAATACCTCGGAGTAGTGATCCAAGAACCACCGCGTAGTAGTCGAGAATGATTTTTATTGTCGTCTTCCTCATCAATCCAGGCATTGCCATCGGTTGGGGCTTCATCGTAATTATCATGCCAGTGGTCTAAACACCACTCCCAAACATTGCCATGCATATCTGATAGACCCCAGGCGTTAGCGATGCCAAAGTGGCCGACTGGCGTGGTCTCCTCTCGATAATCTCCCTTGGGTCCGCCGTTGTAGGTATAGTTACCATTGTAATTCGCCACTTCCGTTGTAATCATCTCCCCAAAATGAAACGGCGTGGTTGTACCTGCTCGACAGGCATATTCCCACTCGGCTTCACTGGGCAAACGGTACTCTC
>SMDP01000521.1 GCA_012911965.1 Geitlerinema sp. P-1104 | reverse complement strand
AAGTGGTGGCATTTTGCAAAATCAACGGCATTCCTGGCGATAGTCTCGGGGACTTCCTGCGATCGCTCTCCGACTATAGCGGCGAATCCTTGATGCGGATGTCGGCCCTAGTCTGTTTCGATGGGTTGATTCCCTTGGGTCCCAACTTTATTCAAACGGTTAGCGGTCGTCTTAACGGCCTCAGTCCTAAAGAATTGGAAGACAACTCCCAATACAAAAGCATCGAATCCGAGATTCCGGGTAAAAGTAGTGATGGCAAACTCAGTTTTATCGGGGAAAGTTTTGATTCGGTTAAAGGCTGGATGGGGGATTTAGTCAGTTCCAACGATCTCACCCCTAAGAAAGTCAGCAAGGGACTACAGGGATTCATTGACTTCAGTGAAGATCGCCTAGATTATCTGGCGGCGTTTCTGGATATGAGTACCGATTACTACCGCCATACCGGAGTCCAAACCCTGGCTCATCGCTTGATTGAGCGGTCTTTAGCAGAGATTTAGCGGCTTGCAGTTTTGTGATTAATTTGTGATTATTGGGTGGACAGAGAATTGTCCACCCGAATTTCAACTTCTTCAGTAAACTCATGATTTTAACCACATTAGAAGGTGTTCCTGGCAAAGATATCCTGGAACATTACGGCATTGTTCAAGGAAGCACCGTTCGCGCCAAAAATGTTGGGCGCGATATTGGTGCGAGTTTAAAAAACCTGGTTGGCGGAGAACTCAAAGGCTACACCGATCTCCTCAATGATGCCCGACAGGAAGCAATGGATCGTATGGTGTTGCAAGCCAAACAAATGGGAGCAAATGCCATTGTCAACATTCGCTTTTCCACATCATCTGTTGCTCAGGGAGCCGCAGAAATTTTTGCCTATGGTACTGCCGTATTAGTCCGTTAAGGCGGAGCTGAAAGCATCATGGAAGAAATTATATTGTTCCTCATCCTGCTGGGGACTGGCTACTTTTTTGGGGTTTTGGCGGAAAAGAAGCATTACAAAGATATCCGTAGCCGGGAACAGGAAACCCTATCCTTGGCGATCGCCTCCTTTGGGGCTAAACAACCCTTACCTGATGCCTCAGAGGCTGAGCTATTTGTGGGAGCCGTTGTCATTTCCTCGGACTATTTCAAAACCTTTGTGATGGCTTTGCGTAATATTTTAGGAGGCCGGGTGATCGCCTATGAAAGTCTCCTCGATCGCGGTCGTCGGGAAGCCTTATTACGAGTCAAAGAACAGGCGATCGCCTGGGGTGCCACAGAAGTCCTCAATATCCGCTATGAAACCAGTACCCTGGGCGGCAATAATCAGAAAGGTATCGCAGCCATTGAGGTCATTGCCTATGGTACGGCTATTCGTTAGCCTAGATCTCAAGGAATCCACTGGATATTACGTATTTGAAAATGGGATTTAAGCCAAAAGCCATCACCGAAGAGGTCAATGTCTCTCAGGTTAATCCCCTAGTCGATTTTGCGCGTTTGCTGGGGGTGATTGTTGGCCTGACGTTGGTCAT
>SMDP01000520.1 GCA_012911965.1 Geitlerinema sp. P-1104 | reverse complement strand
GAGATTCCTCTACAAACTCAGATAATGACCATTGCGGATATTTATGATGCCCTCACCGCTGGCGATCGCCCCTATAATACGAAGCGATCGGTTCATCAGGCCTTAGCTATTTTGGATCACGAAGCCAACAAGTACCACATCAACCCAGATTTACTCCAGTTATTTAAGGAACGGGAAGTCTTTCGAGTGATTGGTCATGGCTTAGACCCCTAGCCAGCCGGTCTTAATTTTTTGTCCGATTGAGACCATTTTTTGCTATATTATGACAGCCGTTATCGGTCTAAATTTCAAAAATCAAGCCCTATTAGAACAGGCACTGATTCATAAATCTTATGCCAACGAATCGCCTATAACTATCGAAAATAATGAGCGATTAGAATTTTTAGGAGATGCTATTCTCAACTTTATTAGTGGCTCATTTCTCTATCAAGCCCATCCTGAGATGAGCGAAGCCAAACTCACAAAGCTTCGGTCAAAATTAGTCGATCAACCTCACTTAGCTACTCTGGCACGACAGCTTCAGCTTAATGAAAAAATAAAGCTGGGACATGGGGAACAGCAAGTGAACGGGAATGAGAAAGATTCCATTCTCAGTGATGCGTTTGAAGCGGTGATTGGCGCCTATTTCCTCGATGCTGGAATTGAAGCCGTGCGGGAGTTTGTTGAACCCTTATTGAGCCAGGCGATCGCCAAAATAGCAAAGGAGCAAGACTTAGGCGGACAACTCAACGATCTCATCACCGATGCCAAGAGTCGCTTACAAGAGTGGGCCCAAAAACAGCATGGCGTTCCCCCAACCTATCGTCTTGTGGAAGAACGGGGACAACCCCATAACCGTACCTTTGTTGTCCAAGTGTTGATTGAGGGACAAGTCTGGGGAAAGGGGACCGGATCACCCAAGCGAGAGGCGGAAAAAAAAGCGGCCCGAGAGGCAATTCAACAATTGAAGCAGGCAGGATTGATGCCGAGTTAAATCAATTTTTTCAAGACTCAACTAACTCCAGATATTGGCTATCTAAAAGATAGGTTCCTCCTTCAAACTTGACCGTCCAAGTTCCCCCCGGATTGCGAGTTATCGCCACGCCTTGGGTTCCAATGTCTAGTAGATTGGGGGGACGTAGCATCGGCATGGGATCTGCTGTTTTGAGGTAAGGAGGACGACTTACTAAGCGCACGGTTGCCCCCGCAGTTAACTCAGCCATAATTACTCAATCATTAAACGTGAGTCATTCTTAGTTAACAGGAGTGAACTGTTCCCTGTCAACTCAAGCAGGACCGGCCATTAAAATTTCTTCAATGGTTGCTAACAGTTCCGCCGGAGCAACCGGTTTTCCCAGATAGCTATTTACCCCTAGATTGGTGGCTCTTTGGCGGTGGCGATCGCCGGTGCGGGAGGTTAAAACAATCGTGGGAAGACCATACCAACTACCATGAGCGCGAATCCGTGCCAACAAATCAAAGCCATTGAGAATCGGCATCTCAATATCCGTCACCAGTAAATCCAC
>SMDP01000052.1:13733-22272 GCA_012911965.1 Geitlerinema sp. P-1104 | reverse complement strand
AATGGCTTAGGAACCAGGGGAATTGCCTACAACTCAGAAATAACGGGATTTGAGTTTAATACGTTTTTCCTACCGTTGGGTTCAAATGTGACGGAACAGTCTCTCTTGGCTCAAGCTGATTTTGACATTTCTAATAATAGTTGGGGACCGAAATATCCGTTCAGTTGGAAGTCCAATCAGGAGTCGACAGCCTGGATGGAAGATTCCGTTGAGACAGGAATTATCTCCGGTCGTGACGGGATGGGAACCGTTTTTGTCTGGGCGGCGGGGAATGAGCGCGAGAGTCTAGGCTATCACGCCAACTACAACAATGTTGTCAACTCACGTTACACCATCACTGTCGCGGCGATTGATGGCCATGGCCGGGGCGCCCCTTATAGCAATCAAGGGTCTAATCTGCTCGTTTCGGCCTTTGGTGATGGAGATTCGAGTCAGGGACGTCCTGGGACGATTGTCACCACGGATTTGATGGGACCTTATGGGTCTAACCGGGGACGTTTCCTCTCCAACGGTGAAAACCTGGCAGACCTTAATTATACCAACACCTTTAACGGAACCTCCGCCGCTGCACCGATGGTCTCCGGGGTGGTTGCATTGATGCTAGAAGCGAACCCGAATCTTGGCTATCGGGATGTGCAAGAGATTCTTGCTTACTCCGCTCGCCAAAATCACGTCACTCATCCCGATTGGCGCTTTAATGGGGCCGTCAATTGGAACGGGGGAGGTCTTCATGTTAATCATGACTATGGGTTTGGTCGGGTCGATGCTCATGCGGCGGTGAGATTATCAGAAACTTGGACCGCACAACAGAGGGTATTACAACCCCTGAATACATCGGTTCAAGGAACTTGGGAGACGGAGGCCAGCCTCAGTCAAACCTCAACGGTTCCCGTTACCCTCGTTGGCTTGAGTGAGGTCTCCCAAACCCTGACTCTCCCCGCTGGGGTTGAACTGCAACATACCGAGATTGATATCGATATTTCCCATGACTCCATTGAAGATTTAATCATCACCCTCACCTCCCCCAGCGGAACCGAGAGTCTCCTCTTTAACGGTCCCACACTACAACAGCTCGATATTGGCATGAATGGCCAGGTCAGCTTCTCGGAGTTTCGGGACAATCCGACGGCTTTTACCCTAAACCCCTATTTCTTGAACTTAGGACGCTCCTATCAACAGGGGATTAACTTCACGTTTAGTAGTACTTTCAATTGGGGTGAACGCAGCGAGGGAGATTGGATTCTCACGGTTGAGAATACGCAAGGGACGACGCTAGGAACCTTGAATCGCTGGGATTTACGGGTCTATGGGGATGAGGCGATCGCCAATCAGAGCTATATTTATACTCAAGACTATGGCGCTCCCCTCGACCCAGACCGACGATATCTGGAAAATCGCCAAGGACAGCATCTTCTCAATGCAGCGGCGATACGCTCTAATAGTTGGATTGACCTCACACGCCAATCCCCCAGTCGCCTAGCCGGCCAACCCCTAATCCTGGATGAAGAAACCCAAATTGTGGCTGTCTTTGGGGGGGATGGAAATGACACGATTTGGGGTAACCGAGTCCAGGACACTTACCTGATGAACCAACGCGGTGATAACATCATGGTCGGTGGGATGGGCAATGATACTCTCCTCGGGGGGACTGGTGATGATCTCCTAGTTGGGGGAGGAGGGAATGATATCCTATTCGGGGATTTGGGAGATGATACCCTCATTGGTGGCGAGGGTCAAGATGTCTTTGTTCTGCGCCCGGATGGGGGTGAAAATCTGATTCAGGATTTTACAGTGGGAGAGGATAGTATCGGACTCTCCCACGGCTTAACGGTTGAGTCGATTACCTGGGTTCAAGGGGGAGAGAATACCCTGATTCAAGCAGGAGACCAAACTTTGGCAATTCTTAACCGGGTTGACTCGGCCCGCCTCAGTCCCGAGGACTTTTCCGTTATCGATTGGGGCTAATCGCTGAAGAGGGCAACCACAAGCAGGGCAACCACAAGGGTTCGCCCCTACAGCTAGGGCAGGGCAACCACAAGGGATTGCCCCTACAGCCGGGGCAGGGCGACCACAAGGGATTGCCCCTACAGCCGGGGCAGGGCGACCACAAGGGTTCGCCCCTACAGCCGGGGCAGGGCGACCACAAGGGATTGCCCCTACAGCTAGGGCAGGGCGACCACAAGGGTTCGCCCCTACAGCCGGGGCAGGGCAACCACAAGGGATTGCCCCTACAGCCGGGGCAGGGCGACCACAAGGGGCAGGGCGACCACAAGGGTTCGCCCCTACTTTAAAAATAGGGTATCAGCTTTGAAATGCCGATAAATCTAGCTTGTCAAACTGTTTCAAGAAGCCTAAAAGTGTCTTCGCAATCTGACTGACTCCTCCCTCAACGTTAGATTCGATATTTAGAGGAATGACGGGGTCATGTAAGGACAAACGTAACAAGAACCAGCCCTGTTCTTCGGGGGATTGACAACTAACGCGCACCCCTTCATAGTTCTTGGGAACCACCTGCCAGCCGTCATGACTTTCGGCAAATTGGCTTAAGGCTTCAATGACTTGATTGCCATAGGCTTTGAAGTCCTCAACTCCGATTTTCAGGCGTAACTCCGCACTTTCTTCGGGTTCCTGTAAATTGGCAATTAAATTAGATAAGGCTTTGCCTTCTAACTTCAATTTAGCCAACTCAACCAGCAGCTTGGTAATCAAATACGCGCCATCATCTAGGAAATAGTTTTCCTTCATCGCCCCATGACCGGAGGTTTCAATGGCTAACCAGGACTCTTGACCTTCGTTATTTAAACGAATTGCCTCGTTGATGACATTTTTATAGCCCCGTTTGAAGCGATGATGCACGCCATTTAGGTCTTGTTCAATGAAGGTGGTTAAGCCTTCGGAGGTGATGGAGTCGGTGACAATGGTCGAACCCGGATGTTCTTTGAGGACAACGGCGGAAATCAAGGCGATGAGGCGATTACGGTTGAGTTCTTGCCCTTGGGGGTCCACTGCTGCGCCGCGATCGACGTCGGTATCAAAGATAATGCCAAAGTCAGCCTTTTGGGCTAGGACAGCCTGGGAAATTGCCGCCATGGCCGCTTCATTTTCTGGGTTGGGGACATGGTTAGGAAATGTCCCGTCGGGGTCTAAAAATTGGCTGCCCGTCGTGTCTGCACCTAGGGGTTTGAGGACGCGATCGCAGTAAAAGCCGCCCGCACCATTTCCAGCATCAACAATAATATGAAGTCCCTTTAAAGGCTGTTCAAACTGTTGCGGATGATTGACCCCTTCTCGCACTAATTTGACGAGTCCTTCGGCATACACCCCCATGAAATCACGAGTCTCAATCGTTCCACCTTCAGCGGGTTCGGGAAAGTCTTGATCAGCGGCAAATTTGAGAATGGCGCTAATATCGGGTTTGCCTAATCCTCCCTCGCCGGTAAAGAATTTGAAGCCGTTACGGTTGAAGGGTAAATGGCTGGCGGTGAGCATGATGGCCCCGTCACAGTTGAAATCGGGGCTGACGGTACTCATGAACATGGCCGGGGTGGAGGCTAAACCGAAGTCATAGACGCGACAGCCGAGACTGCTGATGGCGCTTGTGGTGGCGGCCATGAGGTCGGGCCCGGAGAGGCGGCTGTCTCGTCCTAAACTGATGGTTAGGTCGGTGGCGGGTTTGTTTAGGGTTTCACTGAGCCAGCGGACAAAGGATTTGCCGAGGGTTTCGGCGATATCTGGGGTGAGGTTGACGGGTTCGTCGGGGATGCCGGGAAGGGCAACGCCGCGAATGTCAGACCCGTTTTGCAGTTTAGTCCAGTTGATGTTTTGTAGGGTAGCACTCATAAGGCTTGTGGGATGGATAGGGCAATGGCGATCACCATAGACGATTTACCTCTATCCATCAATGCCGTAGACTACCGTTTGCGGGGCGATCGCCATCGCCCCAAGTTAGACCTAGACTCAACCTAGAATGAGTTAGATCCTAACGTCCAGCGGAGACAGCCGGAGTCAACGCCGCTTTCAGGGCCTCGACCTTATCGGTGTGTTCCCAGGGCAGATCTAAGTCGGTGCGTCCCATGTGACCGTAGGCGGCGGTCTCTTGGAAGAAGCGTCCTCCACGTTCGCTGGGGAGACGGGAGAGGTTGAAGGTCTGGATAATTCCCGCCGGACGCAGTTCAAAGATATCGTTGACCACGGCCAAGAGTTTCTCTTCATCGACTTTGCCGGTGCCAAAGGTTTCAATGAAAATGCTGGTCGGCTGGGCCACGCCAATGGCATAACTCACTTGAACTTCGCATTTTTCGGCAAAGCCAGCGGCGACAATGTTTTTAGCAATGTAGCGACAGGCGTAGGCGGCGGAGCGATCGACTTTGGTGGGATCTTTGCCGGAAAAGGCCCCGCCTCCGTGACGGGAGTAGCCGCCGTAGGTATCAACAATGATTTTGCGTCCCGTGAGTCCTGAATCCCCTTGGGGACCGCCAATGACAAATTTACCGGTGGGATTGACCAGAAAACGAGTCTTCTCGTCCGGTTGAACGGTCATTTCGCCAAACACCGGTTGCACCACCTGGGCCCAGAGGTCTTGTTGGATGCGATCGCGCACCGCTTTTTCGTCGCTAATCCCCTCAATACTGGCGGTATGTTGCGTCGAAATCAGGATCGTATCAATCCCCACGGGTTTACCGTCTTCATACACCACCGTGACTTGGGTTTTGCCATCGGGACGGAGATAGGGCAAATCACCGGATTTACGCACCTGAGTCAGGCGGCGAGAGAGTCGATGAGCCAAACTAATCGGAAGTGGCATCAGTTCCGGGGTTTCGTCACAAGCAAAGCCGAACATGAGGCCCTGGTCGCCGGCACCGACAGCATCGAGTTCCGCATCACTCGCCTGTTCGCGCCGTTCTTGGGCCGCATCGACCCCCTGGGCGATATCGGGGGATTGTTCATCGAGAGCCACTAAGACCGAGCAGCTATTGGCAGAAAAGCCGTTTTCCGCGTCGGTATAGCCGATTTCGGCGATTTTTTCCCGGGCCAGTTTGACATAATCGACTTTGGCCTGGGTACTCACTTCTCCGGTGATTAAGACCAAGCCGGTATTGACCACGACTTCCGCCGCGACACGACTTTTGGGATCTTGGGTCAGCAATGCATCGAGGATGGAATCGGAGATGCGATCGCAGATTTTATCAGGATGTCCTTCAGTGACGGACTCCGAGGTAAACAAATAACGGCGAGACAATGACTGTTCCTCCTTAAAATCAAATGTTGAACGCAGCAGGGACTTGATACAGTTCAAACCCAACCCTATCCAACCACGGTAATTTGCTATGGTATCAGGTTTATTATTCCTATGAGTTGAGAGGGGATCAGAATCCCCACTGGAATTGCCTCACATCCAGGCGGCGAAGACCTCCCCTACACTTTGGCCAAAGAATGGCGACGAGCGGGATAACCGGCCCGATTCAGGGCCGCCACCGCCTGATCACAATCCATCACCTGGAACTGATGGCCCAGCCGCACCAGTTGACGCTGATGGCCCGCCGCAATCACGCCAATCACCGGAACTTTGGGTTTACTGTCTTCGGGAACCTGCGATCGCAACACATCTCGCAGTTGATGACGTTGCTGGATATCCCCAGCTTGTTCAGGATTGAGTTTCACCAGCACCATCTGCACCCGTTCGATGGGTTCAGCATCCTCGACAATCAATTGCACGCTATCGTCACGGCGATCGACTTTCCCCCAGACAATCAGCCGCGCGTCTTCAATCAGATGTTGGTGAACCCGCTCATAGGTACGGGGGAACACCACCGCCTCCACTTGTCCGGTGAGGTCTTCGAGTTGGACAATGGCCATGCGATCGCCCTTTTTGGTGACAATGGGTTTGAGACTACTCAACATGACAATCGCACTCACCATCACCTTCTCATGTTGGTCTTCCATTTCATTGAGGTTCACCGGGGCCAGCAGTCGTGAGGTTTTCTGAATCGGTTTCAGGGGATGATCTGACACATAGAAGCCGAGGAGTTCTTTTTCGAGCTTCAACTTCTCCATCGGCTGATAATCTGCCACCTGAGGTGCTTGAGGAACCCCATCAAAGCCGTTATCATCCTGGTTATTTTGAGGATCTTCCCCGAGTTGGTCAAACAGATTAAACTGGCCCACACTGCGCTCCTTAGCGCGAGATCCAGCCCAATCAATCACCAAGGGGAGATGTTCCATCAGTTGCTTGCGATTGGGGTTGAAGCGATCGAGAGCGCCACATTGGACCAACGCTTCCAAGGCCCGGCGGTTGACGGCGTGGAGATCGACGCGATCGCACAACTGAGCCAACGACTCAAACGGCCCCTCCTCTCGCGCCTTCAGAATACAATCGATCGCCCCCTGACCTAAATTTCGCACCGCCGAGAGTCCAAATAAAATCTTTTGCCCCTCCACCGGCGTAAAATCCACATTGGAATGATTAATATCCGGCGGTTGCACGGTGATATTCATACTCATACAAGTGGCAATATATTTTTGCACCTTGTCCTGATTACCACTGTTGGCGGTCAATAACGCCGCCATATATTCCACCGGATAATTGGCTTTTAAATAAGCCGTTTGATAAGTGACATAGCCATAGGCCATCGAGTGAGATTTATTGAAGCAATTGGAGGCTACGAGACCCGTTTTTAAGAGGAAATTATGGTCTTTTGCGACCCCAATATCGTAAACCTGTTGAACACCAACTCGACGGCGCGAGCAAATTTTAACCATAACCGGGACTCCCAAATGCCAAACACGAGGCTAGATGGCCATCTTAACAGACCGGCTCAGACACAGGCAATGACAGATCTTAGGTTTCCAACACTGTTCCCAAACGAGACTCAAACCTAAAAAAACTTAACACAAGTCGATCTGAGCCGAATATAAGTTATAAAACAAGAGTTGACTCCTGAATCCAGACAACCCCTATAGCCTTATGAGGATCCTATGACCAAAGTAATCATTCTCGGAGGGGGCATTGTCGGAATGAGTGCCGCCCATGAACTGGTCAATCGCGGCTTTTCTGTTCCTAGCCTCGGACTATGTCCGTACCAACACAGACTTAGCGACTATGGAAGCGGCCAACGAAGCGGCCCGTCGCGCCGTGAACAGCCTCATCGATGCGTCTGGGAGTACAGCCCCCTACTGCCAGATTTGGGACTTGCAAGAACCAACCATCCTCGTGCTTCGTCGTTGGGCCGACCAAATTCGCTACCGCAAAGGCCTACCCTGGAACGGAAAACTGTCTCCCTGGTATCTACGCTTGTTTATTCCCGTGGTTTTGGTTTGGGCTGGTATAGAAGGCATGTTACGGTGGTTCAATAGGCTGCGATCTCCCCATTAACGATCCCTGATTACACACTCGCTCCTCACCTCAACCCCACCTCGTTTCTACAACCTCTCCCCAGGACCTTTCCTTTACCATTTCCTCTCGGTTCTGACCCCTATGTTGAAGCTGCTACAGTACCAGATCCTCGAAACCTTATCGGAAAATCCCACCACCATTGTTTATCGGGCCATCGAAGACCCGCAACAGCGTCCTGTCATCCTCAAAACCTTACTGGCAGACCATCCGAAGGCGGCGGATATTGCCCGGCTGCGCTATGAACATGATCTCGTCTGCCAACTGGATTGTCCCGGCATCGTCAAACCCTATGGCCTCGAACAATGGCAGGGTCGCCCCGTTTTGGTTTTAGAAGACTTTGGGGGGCGGGATTTAAGCCATTGGCTTAACCCCAATAGCCTAGATCTCGAACAAACTTTACGCATTAGCCAGAAGATTGCGATCGCGTTAGGACAACTGCATCAACAGCATTTAATTCATAAGGATCTTAAGCCAGAAAATATTGTCTTTAACCCTCAAACCCAAGCACTGAAACTGATTGATTTTTCCATCTCCTCTCGGCTTGGCAAAGAAAATCCCTGTGTTAGTAGTCCTAACGTTCTTCAGGGAACCTTAGCCTATATGTCCCCGGAACAAACGGGTCGTATGAATCGTGCGATCGACTATCGCTCAGATTTTTACGCCCTAGGAGTGACGCTCTATGAATTACTCACCGGCCATCTCCCCTTTGACTCGAACGATCCGATGGAACTGATCCATTGTCATATTGCTAAACCGCCGCGTCCTCCCCATGAACGGCGTACTGACCTTCCTGAATCGGTTTCGGCGATCGTTCTAAAACTGATGGCAAAAACCGCAGAGGATCGCTATCAAAGTAGTTATGGAATCCAAAAGGACCTAGAAACTTGTCTAACACAGTGGACAACAACACAACATATTCCAATGTTTGAGTTGGCCAGCCAAGATCAGCAAGGAACCTTTAGTATTCCTGAAAAACTCTACGGACGAGATGCCGAAGTTCAACAACTCCTCGATGCCTTTGATCGCATCAGTCAAGGACCCTCAGAAATGCTCCTAGTTGCTGGTTACTCTGGAATTGGTAAATCGGCCCTTGTCAAAGAAGTTCACAAACCCATTGTCCGTCAGCGAGGCTATTTTATTAGTGGT
>SMDP01000052.1:7126-13493 GCA_012911965.1 Geitlerinema sp. P-1104 | reverse complement strand
AATCTCGTGTTTCGTGCCTTTATTCAGGTTTTTACCCAGCCAGAACATCCCCTGGTGATGTTTCTCGATGACTTACAATGGGCAGATCCAGCTTCATTACAGCTAATTCACCTGCTAATTGCTGATCCCGATAGTCATAATTTACTCATGTTAGGTGCCTATCGAGATAATGAAGTCAGCCTCAGTCACCCACTCATGACAACTCTGGCTAAAATTCAACAAGATGGGATTACTGTTGAGACGCTCACTCTCAAACCCCTCACCTTAGACCATGTTAATGGTCTGGTGGGTGATACCCTCAATCAACCCCAGTCCACCGTTGAACCTCTTTCTAAACTATTACTCAGTAAGACTCAAGGAAATCCGTTTTTTATTACTCAAACCTTTAAGCATCTCTACAGTGAAAATCTATTACAATATCATCAAGATACAGCGTCTTGGTTTTGGAACCTAGAACAGTTGCTGAGCATCGATATCACGGAAAACGTGGTTGAACTGATGGCTTATGAAATTCAACGGTTAGACGCTTCAACACAGCATCTCTTACAACTGGCAGCCTGCATCGGTAATAACTTTGATTTAGATATTTTAGCGATTGTTAATGATGCCTCCGTTGCTCAAACAGCGGCGGAACTTTGGAGTGCTATTCATGCCGGTTTAGTGATTCCCCTGGCCCGAAGTGCAGCGGAACTCTGGAGTGCCATTCACGCGGGGCTAGTGATTCCTTTAAATAATCAGGTAAATCATCAGGTAAATCATCAGGATTCGATGCCAGAGGCAATTGAAGAGTCGGGGAACGCCATTGTCTATAAATTCCTCCACGATCGCGTCCAACAGGCGGCGTATTCCCTAATTCCCGATGCCGAGAAACAAGACGTCCATTTACGGGTGGGACGACGATTACTCGAGTATCATGGCTCAGAAGGCCTAGAGGAAGGTCTATTTGATATTGTTAATGCTCTTAATCTGGGTGCGAGTTTAATCGATGATCCCGCTGAACGCCGTCAATTGAGTCAGTTAAACCTAGATGCAGCGATGAAAGCAAAAACCGCCGCTGCCTACGCCTCAGCCTTAGAATATCTCAATGTTGGCCGTCAACTGTTACCGGATCATGTCTGGACAACAGACTACAAACTGGCGTTAGATCTATACACCCAGTCGGTGGAAATATACTATATCCAAGCACAATTTCCTGAGGCGCAAACTCTATCAGAAATCGTCTTCAAAGAAGCTAAAATACTCCTGGACAAGGTTGAAATTTATGAATTAAAAATTCAGTTTTTTATTGCTCAAAATCAAATGCTAGAGGCATTAGATACAGCCTTGTTAGTGTTAGAGTTGCTGGGACATCCCTTAGAGGTTAATTCCGATAAGTTGGAGTTAGTGCGAACAACTCCCACCTTGGAAGAACTCGCTAACTATCCAGAAATGAGGGATCCGTATCAACTGGCTGTATTACGGATTTTGGCGATCGTCAGTGGCCCCGCCTATCAAGCTCGTCCTGAGTTATTGCCTCATATTGTTGTGAATGGTCGCAACCTCTGTTTGCAGTTTGGCCACTCCGCTTTGGCCGCCTATTCCTATGGCATGATTGGCAGTCCAGACCACGATATTGAAGCTAGCTATTATAACGGTCTAATTTCGTTGAAAATTTTGGAGCAATATCCGTCCGATGCCTTCAAATGTAAGGTTCATATGTTATTCAATTCCTTTAATAAACATTGGAAGGAACCCCATTATTTGACGATTTCTGCTTTAGATGAAACTGTCGCCATGGGCATGGATATTGGCGATGTGGTCTATGCCGCTTACTGAGCCATGTGGTCGGCGGGCTATATGGTGGTTATAGGAATGCCGTTACCGGAGGTGGCACAGAAACAAACCCTGTATCTGGAACTGTTGGGGAAAATCAAACAGGATCATGGCTTGTATCCGGCGAGAATTTGGCGGCAATTGGTGCAGAATTTACAAGGAGACGCGCCAAATGGGTTGCGATTGGCGGGGGAGTACTTTGGACCGAGCGATCGCGCCACGTTAGAGATTGCGCAAAATAGAATGTTGCTGTTTTTTCTCTATTTTGCAGAAGCCTTTCTCGCTTATATCTTTAAAGATTGGCCAACAGTGAAAGAGAAATATCCCCTAGCCGGAGACTATCAGAACTCGGCGTTTTCTTCGTTGCTCTTTTGTTACTACCATGTCTATGACACACTCATCAATTGTGCCATCTATCCGGAGTTATCTCCCGAAGACCAGGCGATCGCCTGGGACTCCATTCAGGCCAACACCGCTCAAATTGAAATATGGCGACAGGCGGCACCAGAGAATTATCAAAGTAAATGGGACCTGATTCAGGCCGAACAGGCTCGTCTTCAGGGCCACATCCCAGCGGCCATGGACTATTACGATCACGCCATCGCCTCGGCCCAACAAGAGGGGTTCCTGGCTGAAGTGGCGATCGCCGCCGAACGGGCCGCTGACTTTTACTACAGCTTGGGCCGAGAGAAAATCGCCAACCACTATCTACAAGACGCCTACTATGCCTATGAACGCTGGGGGGCAACCGCTAAAATGAAAGCGTTATTGCAAGAGCATCCCACGTTACATCGCACTGTGTTGCAACAGGACTATAGTTCCTCAAGTCTCTCGCCGAAAATCACCCTCAGCCATAGCAATCCGAATGCAAAAGTGACGGTCAATCAAAGCACCTTAACTCATTCAGCCCACTCCAATGATATGTTGGACTTGGGGACGGTTCTCAAAGCAACTCAGGTTCTCTCTGGACAAATTCGCTTGCCTCAGTTATTAGAGCAATTAATGAGCTTAGCCTTAGAAAATGCTGGGGCGCAACAGGGCTATTTGTTATTAATAGAAGAGGGTACGTTACAGATTGCTGCCTCAGGTCAAATTGAGTCGAACATCAGGGTTCAGGTTGAAACTGAACCGTTAGCTATTTCAAAAACTCAACTTCCCCTCTCACTGGTTCACTATGTCCAACGAACTCAAGAGTCTGTAGTTCTCTCCCATGCCGTGGACGAGGAGCTTTTTAGCCAAGATCCCTACATTCAGTCCCGTCAGATTCAATCGATTCTCTGTTTACCGATCGTGCAACAGGGAACCGTTTTGGGACTGTTGTATTTAGAGAATAATCTCACTCAAGGCGCCTTTACACGCGATCGCCTAGAAATCTTAAAAATCCTTTCAGCACAAGCGGCAATTTCCATTGAAAATGCCCGCCTCTACCGTCGCCTAACCGAGTATAACCATCATCTCGAAGATAAAGTTGCCGAGCGCACTCAGGAACTACAACAGAAAAACCAAGATTTAGAATCAACATTGATAGAATTACGGCGGACGCAAACCCAACTGATTCAAACTGAAAAAATGTCAAGTCTAGGACAAATGGTGGCTGGCTTGGCCCATGAAATCAATAATCCTATCAGCTTTATTGGTGGGAATATCGTCTATGCTCGTGACTATTTCAACGACTTACAAGAAGTCATCGAACTCTATCAAAATGAGGTGGTGTCTCTCAAGCCATCTCTTGCCAAACGACTCGAAGACATTGACCTGGATTTTCTCTATCAAGATATTCATGATATCTTTAACTCCATGCAAAAGGGGAGCGATCGCATCCGCAGTATCATCCTCGGCTTACGGAACTTCTCCCGCTTAGATGAATCTCAATCTAAGATGGCAGACATCCATGAAGGACTCGATAGCACCCTCTCCCTGGTCCAACACCGCCTCAATCCTCCTGGACAACAGCCGGGGATTAAGATTCACAAAACCTATGGGGAGTTACCACGAGTCAACTGTTACCCCAGTCAACTCAATCAGGTCTTTTTAAACCTTCTCAATAATGCGATTGATGCCTTACTTCCCTTTACTGAGCAAACTCAGCCCAAGATTACCATTACAACCGCCATGATTGATGCCAACCGCATCCAAATTCAGTTTAGCGACAATGGACCGGGGATGAGTGAGGACGTGTCTCAGAAAATCTTTGACCCCTTCTTCACCACTAAACCCGTGGGACAAGGAACAGGATTAGGACTCTCCATTAGTTATCAAATTATCACCGACCAACATAACGGTCAGTTATCCTGTGATACGCAACCCGGCCAGGGAAGCCAATTTACCATTGAGATTCCCATCCAATCCATCTAGCCGTAAGGCTTAAACCACGCCTAAACCACGGCTAACGATAAATCCGGGAGTAAGTCTAACTCAATATTGAGATGTTTGAGATCGAGGCCTCGCTCAAAAATCTCATCAATGGGTAACATTTCACCGGATTCAGTCATAAACTTGTGGTCTGGCGTGGCGCGAATGATGCGACCATCTTCTAGGGTATATTCAAACACCTCTTGAACGCCGCGATCGTGCCATTGTGCAATGGGTTGAGTATAAACATGGCCATAACAATCAATACTATACACCTGACAAGAAATCTGTTCTTCAACAATGCGACCAATCGGCAACACCCCATACTCCACCGTCAAAATTTCCGTGTCATAGGTCAAACAATACTCAGCAAACTTGACCATCTGATCAAACAACGCCTCAGCGGTCTTTTTATCCACCCCATTCTTGGCACAACCATCAATAAAAATGCCATGATGCTTCTGCATCTCCGCCATTTTCTTTTTCCCCATGGCGCGACGCAGTAAATCCGCTTCCCCCAAGGAATACCCCGCCATATCCTGAGCAATTTTCATAATCTGCTCCTGATAGACCATCACACCATAGGTTTCCTTAAGAATCGACCCTAACATGGCATGGTCGTAAACAATCTCCTCACGACCATGTTTGCGGTTAATAAACTTGGGAATCAGACCCGCATCCAACGGTCCCGGACGGTAGAGTGAAAGGATTGAAGAAATATCATCAATACAAGAGGGTTTCAAATCCCGCACCACCTGGCGCATCCCCGAGGATTCCAACTGAAACACTCCTTCTAGCTTCCCTTCAGCTAGGAGTTTATAGGTTTTTTGGATATCTTTCGGTAATTGACTCTCAGGATTCCGCGCCAGAATCGCTTGACCTTTGCGTTCATGAATGGCTAACTCATCGGGGTCAATGTGGATTCCTTGACTTTGTTCGACTAAGTCCAAGGTTTTCTGAATGGTGGTTAAGTTCTTTAACCCCAAAAAGTCCATCTTCAACATCCCCATCGATTCTAAATCTTCCATGGGATATTGGGTGGTAATTCCCCCATCTTTGTTCCGTTGCAAGGGGACAATTTCATCAATGGGGTCAGCGGAAATAATCACCCCCGCTGCGTGAACTCCCGTTGATTTGTTGGTTCCTTCAATGCGGATGGCCATGTCCAGCCACCGTTGCACAATGGGGTCACTATCATAGGCTTCTTTAAACTCCGGTGCAGGGGTTGCATCGGAAATCATCACTTTCAATTTTTCCGGTTTTCCTCGCGACACCGGAATCATTTTTGCCATTTGATCGGCTTGTTTGTAGGGAATATCTAACACCCGCGCCACGTCTTTTAAAACCGCCTTGGAGGTCATGCGGTTAAAAGTGACAATCTGCGCCACTCGATCCACCCCATATTGCTGCGTGACATATTGAATCATATCATCGCGACGTTCGATGCAGAAGTCGGTATCAATATCTGGCATTGACTTGCGTTCTGGGTTCAGGAACCGCTCAAACAGTAAGCCATGATGCACGGGATCAATGTTGGTAATTCGCAGGGAGTAAGCCACCAAAGAACCCGCCGCTGAACCCCGTCCAGGACCCACGGGGATGTTATTATCTCGGGCAAATTTGATGTAGTCCCAGACCACCAAGAAATAGGTGGAGAACCCCATCTGTTGCATCATTTTTAGTTCAAATTCTAGCCGTTCTTTATACTCCGGGTTTATCTCACTACGGCTTTTGGCGTTGAGGCGTTCGAGTAAGCCGGCCCAAGTGACGTCTTCGAGATAGGTGTCGGCGGTGTAGCCGGAGGGAATGGGAAAGTCGGGAATCCGGGTGTCGCCAAAGAGATCGTAGGGTTTGATTTTATCGGCGACTTTCAGGGTATTGGCGATCGCCTCTTGGATCACCTCATCCTCTAAGTGATCTCGGAACAGTTGCGCCATTTCCTCAGCGGTTTTCAGGTATTCTGTACCGCTATAACGCAGCCGTTTATCTTCAATGATGGATTTCCCAGTTTGAATGCACAGCAGCGCGTCGTGAGCTTCAACGTCATAACAAGAGATATAATGAGAGTCATTACTGGCGATAATTTCAATGTCGAGTTCCCGAGCAATGCGCACCAATTCTACATTGACCACTCGGTCTTCACGGGAGCCATGGTCTTGAATTTCAATGTAAAAATCTTCGCCAAAGGTCTCTTTATACCACG
>SMDP01000052.1:5158-6241 GCA_012911965.1 Geitlerinema sp. P-1104 | reverse complement strand
TCCAACACCGCCAAATCCGTGATATCCGCCAATCCCGCCTCATCCAGACGTTCCCGTCCATGCAGCACGATCGCCCGCTCAGGTCCCAACTGACCCAGAGCTTGAGCCAAAATACTTAATAAACCCGGATCATAGACCCCCATCACCTGTCCCGTCGGTCGCAACGGATTCACCAGAGGCCCCAGGAGATTAAACACCGTCCGCACCTTCAGAGTTTTACGCAGAGGAACCACCGCCTTCATCGCCGGATGCCAACCGGGAGCAAATAGAAACGTCACCCCCACCTCAGACACCGCCGCCTCAATGCGTTCAGCCGGAGCCTGGAGATTAATCCCCAACGCTTCCAACACATCGGCCGACCCCACCTTACTCGATGCCGAGCGATTGCCATGTTTCACCACCGCCACTCCAGCAGCGGCCGCAACAAAGGCCACACAGGTAGAAATATTAAACGTCGAGGCCCCATCCCCTCCCGTTCCACAGGTATCGATACGGGGAGTGGGTAGGGGGGCCTGAGTCGTCGGGTGACTGAGGGATTGCAGAACTTGGGCCATCCCCACCAGTTCCTCCGTATCCACCCCTTTGGCTTGCAACGCTGCTAGGATAGCCCCCGAGAGGACTGGGGGAATCTCCTCCTTGAGCCAGCCTTGCATCAACTGACTCGCCTGCGATCGCGTCAGAGACTGACCATCAAGCAGTTGTTGTAGTAAAACAGAAGGATTCAGAGTAGCCGCAGATGCTGAAGCGTCAACCATAATTGTTCGATGTTTGCCCCCAATTATGAAACAAAAGGGGGTGGCTGAAAAGCCTTCCCCCCAAATCATCAAATCAGAATCCGACGAACGACCCCTTGAGGTCACCGCTTACGGCGTGACGTCCCCGCCTCGGCCCGAGCCACAGATTTCGTATCAATCAGAGCCACCCCCTGACGTAACGCCTCAACCCGAGATTCAAACACCTTCTCCCGAGTTAACGCCGCCAAGACCTCCATGCGATCGAGCCGTTCGAGGACTCGTCCGTGGGCCCCAACCAAAAACACATCGCGGCGATTCTGGTTCGCTTCCAAGACCATCGTTTCAATCG
>SMDP01000052.1:0-4569 GCA_012911965.1 Geitlerinema sp. P-1104 | reverse complement strand
GCCCGCCACCATATTGCCAATGCCTTGGCCAATCAACTCCCGGTTGGGGTCATGTTCCGTGCGAGTGATGTTATCCGCCACCAGGGACGTGAGCAAGGAGTCAATTGCCCCCAAGGTCGCTAACATCAGACCATAACCGGTCATCGTTCTCAAAGCTTCCCATTCAAACTCCGGTAATCGGAGTTCAGGAAGGCCACTCGGAATCTCGCCAATGACCGGTAACTCAGTCTCGGCAAAAAACAGCAGGCCCATCACCGTTCCCACCACCAGGGCTAACAGTGGCGACGGGACAATCCGGTTGAGCCGTCGTGGCCAGGTAAAGACAATTACCAGAGTCACCGCTCCTAAAATCACTGCTGGCCCATTGGGATCACTCAGATAAGTGGGCAAATCCCGCATTGCTTCGATCACACTTGCTGAAGCGGTATGGCCTAAAAAGGGTCCCAGTTGCAATGCCACAATAATTACACCAATCCCAGACATAAAGCCGGAGATGACCGTGTAGGGCATCATGGTGATGTAAGTCCCCAGTTGCAGGGCCCCGAAGATAATCTGGAACAATCCCCCCAACATGACCACCGTAAAGGACATGGTCAATCCCTCTTCGACCCCATATTGAGCGGTTAAAGCGGTAAACACCGAGGCCATCACCACGGTCATGGGCCCCGTTGGACCGGAGATTTGCGAGGGAGTTCCGCCAAAAATGGCAGCAAAGATACCCACAAAAATAGCCCCATATAGCCCTGTAATGGCTCCCGCACCGGAGGAGACGCCAAAGGCCAGGGCCAGGGGCAGAGCGACAATCGAAACCGTTAATCCCCCAAGGAAATCTCCCTTGAGGTTACGCAAGTGGAGGTTAGGAAACCACCGTTTAAATGTATAGAGCATTGAAAAAATCCGCTAAAATGCAAAAAACGAACCGGCATTTTGGACAATGTAAAAACAGCAGACTTAACGGTAGAGCAGCACGGGAATGTTACTTTCACGTAACATTTGGGCAGTGGTACTGCCAATGACTAGATGGCGAATCCGGCTATGGCCATAAGCCCCCATGACTAACAGATGAATGTTATAATCTTCAACATACTTGCCCATAACCTTCTCCGGGTCTCCGGTCTGCAAAGAACAAACCGGGTTGATTCCTGCATCTTGCAACTGATGACGAGCTTCCTCGATGCGGGAAATACCTACGGGATCATCAGCCGTTTTGGCAATGGTGACGACGTGGATTTCTAAGTCCTTAAAGATAGGGGATGTGATTAAAAAATCCAACATCTTTTTGCCCGTTTTACTACCATCATAGGCAACCAAAACTCGCTCGATGTCATGGTAGTTGCGGGAGGTGACAAAACAGGGCTTTTTACTACTGCGCACAATGCGCTCCAAGTTTGCCCCAAGGTGTCCTGAGGCAAATTCAGCGGCCTCACCTCGTTTCCCCAAGACGACGAGATCGGCATCCTGGTCAAATTCATGAAAGCAGTCTACGAGAAATCCCGTTTTATGAATCAGGTTGATGGCGTTTAGACCAGTGTTACTGAGGATTTTCTTGGCTTTTTCTAAAATGAACTTGGCCCGTTGATTATTGATTTTGGCTTTTTCATGTTCTAAGTCCACCAGCTTTTTGAGTAGATCTTGGGAGGAGCCAATGCCAATACTGCCGCTGAGGTTGCCAGTTGAGGCCACTTGCTGGCTGCGAATGTCGGTGACAAATAAGACGCTTACCTCAGCGGATAAGCGGTGTGCCAACCAACTGCCATAGTAATAGCTTTTTTCTGCAAAAGATGAGCCATCGGTACAAAGAAGAATTGTTTTCATGAGGTTGAGATTAGGGACAAAACAGACATAAGAGCATCATGAGACGTTACTGTTGCTCGACTAAATTGGGGTTTTCTTGCACAGTTAATTTATCGAGGAGGGTGGCACTGGCTTCATTTAAGCCTAGTAGCTCAACATCAGCCCCATTACGACGGAACTTGAGAACCACTTTATCAATCGCCGCTACGGCCCCTTGGTCCCAAAGGTGAGCATAGGTCAGGTCAATGGTGACGCGATCTACCAGTTCACTGAAATCAAAGGAGTCGAGGAATTCTTCAATGGAGACAAAGAAGATCTGACCGGCGACTTTATAAATGCGGTGGTTGCCATCTTCGCTCAGTACTCTGTCCACAAAGACCAACTGGGCAATTTTGCGCGAGAAGAAGACGGTACTCATGATAATGCCTGTGGCGACGCCAAGGGCAAAGTTGCGGGTGGCGATCGTCAGTAACATGGTGGTTAGCATGACGACGGTTTCAGTGCGCGGAATGCGGGTGATGGTTTGAATGGACGTCCAGCGGAAGGTGCCAATGGAAACCATAATCATCACGGCCACTAGGGTCGCCATGGGGATTTGTTGCACCCAATCACTTAGGGCAAGAATCGCAAACAGGAGTAAAACCCCAGCGGCAAAGGTTGAGAGTCGTCCCCGTCCCCCAGATTGTACGTTAATCACCGATTGACCAATCATGCCGCAACCTGCCATACCGCCAAAAAATGAGGTGATGATGTTGGCAACGCCTTGTCCTTTGGCTTCCTGGTTCTTATCACTGGGGGTATCAGTGAGTTCATCAACGAGGGTAGCGGTGAGGAACGAGGCCAACAACCCTACAATAGCCATGGTTAGGGAGGTGGGCAAGATGATTTGTAGGGTTTCTAGATTTAGGGGAACGTCGGCTAGGCTAAAAACTGGTAAGGCGGTTGGTAGTTCTCCCATATCGCCGACGGTGGGAACGTCGAGATCTAAGGCGATCTTGGCGATGGTCATGACGGCGATCGCCACGAGAGGGGAGGGGAAGGCTTGGGTAAACCGGGGCAAAATATAGATGATGCCCAAGGATAGGGCCGCAATCACGTACACCGTCGGTGGAACGTTGGTTAGTTGTGGCAATTGTGCGAGGAAAATCAATACCGCTAAGGCGTTGATGTACCCCGTGACCACAGACCTGGGGACATATTTCATTTGCCGACCCAGTTTCAGCAAGCCAAAGATGACTTGGAAAATACCGGTCAGGAGGGTGGCCGCGAGTAGGTAGTCGAGTCCATGATCTCGGACTAAATCGATCATCAGCAAGGCCATGGCCCCGGTGGCGGCGGAGATGGAACCGGGCCGTCCCCCGAGAAAGGCGGTGACCACGGCAATGATAAAGGAGGCGTAGAGTCCCACTTTGGGGTCAACGCCAGCAATAATCGAGAAGGCGATCGCCTCGGGAATTAAGGCCAGGCCCACGACGGCCCCGGCCAAAATATCGCCTTTAACATTCGAGAACCATTCTCGTTTTAGGACATCGGGATTTAAGTTCATAGGGAGTTCAAAACACTGTAGTTGCGTGGCTTCGTCAGAAAAATACCACAACAAGGCAGTCACTTCTTAGGGCGACGGCTCGGACGTGGAACATCGATCAGAACTGTTGAGTACTCTGATTCAACGATCAGCAAACGAACTCACGCTCCCCCAGTGCGTTCGGGGAAACTGAGTTCACGGAGATGGGATCATCGACCCTGGCCTTGCGATCGCCAGTCCACCGTTAACTCAAGGACAAGTCAACGAGATTCAGGGGGGACAACTGATAAATTGAAGCGTTTGCCAGTTCACAGATATCACAGATCTACTTGAAGACCTGACTTAAATGAAGATGCAAGGGGTCTGAAAATAACTGACCATTCCTCAGCATCTTACAACTTAAGGGGTCATTTTTCTCGGAAATCAGAAAAAAATATCGTAAGTCATAGTTGTCCGCTTTGGCAAGTTTTCCCCCTGGAACTGGGAAAATTTGCTGATTTAACTCAAATAATGCCAGATATCTGGATAGGTTCAAAGCCGTCAAACCTTTATTGGTTAAGGCTTGGACTAAGGGATAGCTTCTAGACCCCCCCTCTATTTAGTTAGGTTGAATACTCGGAGACAAAAAGAGTATAATTGGTTTAGCTTATGAATTTGTTAAGGAATTCTGAATAAACTCTAGTCTGGGTTAGAATCTCACGATTTTTTCGGACTTTGGAGAGTTTAAAGAGCGATCCCCAGCCCGCAGCAGCTCACTCGACTCGGGAGGTGCGGCAAGAGTTCTCCCAAAGGATGGCGATACCGGCCCCCGCCGCTTCCGCTGAGACACTCATGAGACGATACACCGTCACCGCCGCGAGAACTGTCCCCATGGGAAACCGGGTTCCCAAGACCGAAACAGCGGTGGCTTCGAGAACACCAACCCCCCCAGGCGCACCGGGAACCACTAACCCCAATAACCAGGCAAAACTAAAGCCCCCAAATAAGAGGGGCAGATCTGCTAAGGAAATGGGGGCGATCGCCAACCAGACGAGGAGAAAGCCACTGGTTCGCAATCCCACAAACAACAACTCCCCGAACAGCGGCCGTAGGGGATAGCGGCGAATGCGAAATTCCTTAGTCGCCGGGGGAACGTCCTCAGTCGCCGTATCCGTCTCAGGAAGAGAGTTTCCTTTGAGTTTCATCTGAGCGACTCGTTCCAAAACCGGATTTAATAACCGGGGATGAATGCCCACACAGACGGCCACCAA
>SMDP01000519.1 GCA_012911965.1 Geitlerinema sp. P-1104 | reverse complement strand
AACTCAGATGAGTCAGTCACCTGGGTATCAACTTCTAAGGCTTCGATAAAGCCGCTAAACTCTCCTCCTTCACTAAAGGTGATCGCTTCTGCTTGGGAGGGGATGAGCATGGAGAGTCCTGTTAGAGACAAGGACAGGGTGGCAAGGCTTAGTGGGTGGCGTAAAGTCATAAGTACTGAAGCTTTTCTTTAGCAACACTTCGATCTTGACAAACTTTACCGGGGAGTTTCAAGGGGGTTTTGGATAAAATATCGAAATTTTGCCAATTTTATCCTAAAACTTTTTATTATCTTGGTTATGGCTTAGGTATAAACAACATGCAAAAGCCAGTGCAAGGGGCACTGGCTAAGGGGAAACTTCAAGGGTTCGATGCACTCAAAACAAGTTTGAATTCATCAATCCTGGACTGTTCGTTGAGAAGATTAGGCGTTTTGTTTGGCACGCTTGCGTAACCCTGCCATCATCGTGACGGCGATGCCCGCACCGATGATCCCAGTGGGTTCGGGGACATCAACTTTAGCACCAATACTAACGGCGCGCGGGTTGCTGATACTAGGTTTAAACTGAGTGCTCAAAGCACCGACCCCTTTAACAGTGTTTCCACTCCGAAAGGTTGCATCAGCCGTAATTCCCCTTGTGCCCTCATTCCCGTCCATATGCTCATACAACTTGATATTAGAAATATCAATTGCCCAAGATGCTTTGCCACTATTGGTGATACTCTCGTCATACTGCATGAAATCGGTGACAGAAGTAACTGCTGCAAAGTCAGCACTTTTGATCAGAAGTCCTTCACTGAGACCACCGAACGTGATATAGGGAGCAAAGTTCCCCGTACCGCTCATAATACCAAAGTTGCCATAGTCGCCATCGACGAAAGTTGAACTACCATCAAAGGCTAGAAACTCAAAGTCGAAATCGTTCACGTTTGCTAAAGCATTTCCCTCAAAACCATCACCATTTTCAAAGGTGAGGGTAAAGGCTTCAGCCGGGGCAGCGGTCAGGAGTGACAATCCAGCAAAAGACAGAGAAAGAGCAGCGCAGCCGAGCGTATGTTGTAAGTTCATAATGTCCTTGTGATCCCGTATGGATCCTTGAATAGGTGTATCTGTAAATTCGCTTGTGAGTCCATTATGGCAAGGAAACTGGTCTCCGTGTTTTTTCGTATAAGAACTTCATACAAACATCACATTCTAGCCGTCAGCCCTTCATAAAAGCTTTAAAAAAGCCCCTTTTGTCGACACAAATCTTTACAAATACGGGTTTAACGGGCTGTTTACCAGGTCTAGAAGACGATCACCCTCTCCACCCCAGCCCCCTGGGAACATCATCTCCTTAAGAATACTGAGATTAATCTGGCATTAATACTGATCTATAGCCGGGACGGCCTCCAGGGATGGACAAGGAGGAGGGTAACTCTATACCGTGAGAGATACCCTTACCGTGATCCATCTCCCCATGCTTACCTGTGCCACACTTCTGGACACCTATCCTGACCTCTGGCGG
>SMDP01000518.1 GCA_012911965.1 Geitlerinema sp. P-1104 | reverse complement strand
GCCTGTTGGAGAAGTTTCAGGGTGAGAAGTTGACGAGAGGGTTCGACGGTGCGATCGCCGTCTTCATCCGTGAATCCTAAGTCTTCGGGATTCATCTCCTCAAAGTTGTCGTCAAAGTCGTCATTGACACTGAGGTTGTCAAACAGGTTGAGTTGTTTTGGATCGCTTGAATTTTGGGGAGTCATAGTGAAGGTCGTTTTTTTGAATTGTATTTATACAAGCTATCTAATTTTTAGATGAGTTGGCTTTCACTCAGGAAATCAATATATTTTGAAATTTGTGATACATACAATGGGTAATATATAATACTTTTTTGGATTGAATTAAAGACAATTTCTGGATTGATATCGAGATAAAGATGAACAAGAATGTTCCTCATACTGGCTGCATCTGCCAACTCGCGAGCTACATCTGGGGTTAGAATATTCTGACGACTAGCCTCCAGAAAGTAATCTTTGTTAGTCCAATGTGCTCTATTGTCCAAAACTCCCAGTTTAGATAGAATATATTTGTTGATATCTAACGCTGCTTCTGTGCAAAGTTGAATCAGACGTTCAGCAATCAATTGATTATCTTCACTCTCAAGATAATCGGTTAAAGTTAGTGCTTCAAATTTTTTTAGCCTGGTAATGAATGAATTTATTTTTCGCAGTCTTCGCCAAACAACGCTAGCATCAAATTGACTCATAGCCCTTGTTCCTGTAAAAACTGATAGACTTGCGCCCTTGATTCACGGATAATATCATCAATCGTCTCTTGGCTTAAAATGTTTTTCTTTTTGAACTCTTCGAATAGTCCGGACTCTTGCTCATAAATAAGCTTGCCATCTCGGGCAATATGGTGAGCCATCAACTCAGAACAGCGTTCGATTTCAACTACATCGATATTGTCACTATTCAAATTCAAACAATCCCCAATAATACCGATGTCACGAAACCAGCCAAACCCTTCGACGGTCTGTCGGCGTAGTTCTTCATCATAGAGAACAGCAAAATCCCAATCACTATTTGAATGTGTATCACCCCTGGCACGAGATCCAAATAAGATTAACATCTTGAGATAGGGTATTTCTTGTAATAACTGCTCTAAATCGACTTGTAGTCCTAGGAAATTTGACATAATTGTGTAACGTTTTTTAACTCGCAACGACAACCCGCTATTGTTACATCATATCGGCATCAGCGATGTCAATTCACCTATCCAGCCATCGAGACTCAGCCTCCCTAACGCCTGAGACACCCCGCCAACACATCCAACAACAACGCCGCCTGACCGATCGCCAACGAGTAAGGTGGCGTTGTCGTATGGATACTGCCACTGTCAGCGATGGGATAAATACTGAAGTGCATCGGTAGCCGCAATCGCTGGCGAACCTCCCTCATGGGAAGGGGAACCACATAACTCACCAACCCCTGACGCTTTAGTTTTACGTTGATGCCGCCAATCCAGGGATTCTCCGGTTGCCAAAGTTCTACCCCCGTCAAGACTTGAACCTGCCAGGAATTAG
>SMDP01000517.1 GCA_012911965.1 Geitlerinema sp. P-1104 | reverse complement strand
GAATCCAGATAAAATGTAGATTAAATATGGATAAAATAGAGTAAATTTTTATCTTTTTCGGGAAATTGGGCTACCCCAAAATCTATAGCCCTAGGGAGATAAGACTGGACATTGATAGAATACCCATTTTCAGAAGTCGTGCCCTAGATATCTGTAGGGGCGAACCGCAAGTGGCGCGCCCTCCTCGGTGTTGTATGTCTGGCTACCCCGAAATCTGTAGCTCTAGGGAGATAAGACTGGACATTGATAGAATACCCATTTTCAGAAGTCGTGCCCTAGATATCTGTAGGGGCGAACCGCAAGTGGCGCGCCCTCCTCGGTGTTGTATGTCTGGCTACCCCGAAATCTATAGCCCTAGGGAGATAAGACTGGACATTGATAGAATACCAATTTTCAGAAGTCGTGCCATAGATATCTGTAGGGGCGAACCGCAAGTGGCGCGCCCTCCTCGGTGTTGTATGTCTGGCAAGGATTTCAAAAAATGGTCTAAAAAAAAAGGTGCTCTGCGCCGATAGAAAAAACTACAAAAAACAAAGAGCAAAGCGCAAGAGGACAAGAGTTGATAGGGCTAAGGAGTCCGCGCCACGGCACAACACACCCGAAAACCGATGTAGCGGTAGCGAATTTCCGGGGTCTCCCTGTAGCGGCTAGCAGAACGGCAGTTCCTAGGGTAGTCGTCCCAAGAACCGCCGCGCAGGAGCTTTGGATTGTTCTGTTGAAGTATCTTAGACAACCCATATTGCCAATTTTTCCATAAATACGAATAATTATCGTTATCAAACCAAGGTTGCTCATCACTGCGAGCCTCTTGGTAACTGTCGTGCCAATCGTCTAAACACCATTCCCAAAGATTGCCGTGCATATCATATAGCCCAAAGCCATTAGCAGGAAAACTGCCTACTGGGGTGGTTCCCTGGCGATACAATCCTTTGTGACCTAGGCCATAGAGATAGTTTCCGTCATAGTTCGCCAAGTCTGTGGAGAGGGTGTCACCGAAAGAAAAGGGGTTTGTGGTTCCGGCACGACAGGCATATTCCCATTCCGCCTCACTGGGGAGACAATAGTTTTGTCCCGTGGCTTGACTCAAGCGAGCGCAAAACTCGATGGCGTCATACCATGAGACTCGCTCAACTGGGCGTGTATCTCCTTTGAACTCTGATGGCTCAAGCGCAAGGGGACGATGGATTTGAGGCAGCTGAGCCACGGCACGCCACTGCACCTGGGTCACAGGATGTTTCCCCATTAAAAACTCAGGAACTGTGACTGAGTGCTGGGGATATTCATAGACAAGTGTATTTTTTTCCCTTTGAGCGGCTCCCATAAGGAAGGTTCCGCCGGGAATCTTCACCATCTCCAGGGTCACACCATTGGGGAGTTTTTCCCGCCATTGGACGTTGCAACGGCTATGACGTTCAATCCTAATCGTGGACTTCACAATCTCTAATTTCGCTGTTTCAAACTCGAAGGGTTCAAACGTCAGTCCCCCATCATCGAGATAGTCGAGAACCTG
>SMDP01000516.1 GCA_012911965.1 Geitlerinema sp. P-1104 | reverse complement strand
GAACGGTATGAAGAAGCTGAGTTTTTATTAAGCGACTGTTTAGAAATCGCCAAGGATAATCAAGATAGCTACCGCATTGCCTTTTTCTTGAGGGCGATCGCCCAAGTGGAGTTAACCCGAGACAATCCCAGTCAGGCCATCGCCCTCGTCAGGAAAGCCCTCGAACAGTTCGAGGCTTTAGGACTGGTGGTTGAACGCCACGACACTCAACGTCTCTTAGAGATCATAGAGTCTCAAGACGCCCTAGCCTGAACACAGTATATTTCCCTCAGCCTCATCTCATCAACCCTCACCCGTCAACGTCCAACCAGTTTATCTCGCAGGTGTTTAATGCGATCGCGCAAACTCGCCGCCGTCTCAAACTCCAAATTCTTCGCGGCCTCTTGCATTTCGGCTTCAAGCTGTTGAATCAATTCGGGAATCTGGGATAAGGGAATTTCATCGACTTGTTCATACGCCGTATCCAATTGTTGCCGATTCAGCCGCCGGGAAATTTCTAAGAATGAGAGAATGGAGTTATCAATGCTTTTAACAATCGAGGTTGGCGTAATCCCATGTTTATCATTATAGGCTAACTGAATCTCCCGCCGCCGCTGGGTTTCGGAAATCGCTTTCTCCATACTTTTGGTGAGATTATCCGCATAGAGAATCGCTTGTCCCCGAACATGACGGGCGGCCCGGCCGATGGTTTGAATCAGCGATCGCTCGGCCCGCAAAAACCCTTCTTTATCGGCATCTAAAATCGCCACGAGAGATACTTCCGGCAAATCTAGTCCTTCTCGCAACAGATTCACCCCAATCAAAACATCAAACTCTCCCTGACGCAAGGATTGCAAAATCTCAATCCGTTCAATGGAGTTGATATCGGAGTGAAGATAGCGCACCAAAACCCCTCGATCTTGGAAGTATTCCGTTAAATCTTCTGCCATGCGTTTGGTAAGAGTGGTCACCAGGGTGCGTTCTTTGCGGGAGATGCGATCGCGGATTTCGCCCAACAAATCATCTACCTGTCCCTCCGTCGGTCGGACAAAAATTTCCGGGTCAACGACTCCCGTGGGGCGAATAATTTGCTCAACCACTTGTCTGTCAGACTGTTCAATTTCCCAATCTCCGGGAGTCGCCGAAACAAAGACACATTGGCGGACTTTTTGCCAAAATTCATCGGCTTTCAAGGGGCGATTATCCGCCGCACTGGGAAGACGAAAGCCGTGGTCAATCAAAATTCGTTTTCGGGCTTGGTCGCCGTTATACATTCCCCGAATTTGGGGAACCGTGACGTGAGACTCATCCACCACTAACAACCAATCCTCGGGGAAATAATCCACTAAACATTCCGGCGGTTCTCCTGCATGTCGTCCCGCTAGATGGCGCGAGTAATTCTCTACGCCATTGGTATATCCCACTTCTCGCAACATATCTAAGTCATAGCGGGTACGTTGGGCTAATCGTTGCGCTTCTAGGAGTTTTCCAGCTTTTTCTAATACCCCAAGTTGCGTCTCTAGTTCTGATTC
>SMDP01000515.1 GCA_012911965.1 Geitlerinema sp. P-1104 | reverse complement strand
GAACGGTATGAAGAAGCTGAGTTTTTATTAAGCGACTGTTTAGAAATCGCCAAGGATAATCAAGATAGCTACCGCATCGCCTTTTTCTTGAGGGCGATCGCCCAAGTGGAGTTAACCCGAGAGAATCCCAGTCAGGCCATCGCCCTCGTCAGGGAAGCCCTCGAACAGTTCGAGGCTTTAGGACTGGTGGTTGAACGCCACGACACTCAACGTCTCTTAGACATCATAGAGTCTCAAGACACCCTAGCCTGAACACAGTATACTTCCCTCAGCCTCATCTCATCAACCCTCACCCATCAACGTCCAACCAATTTATCTCGTAGCTGTTTAATGCGATCGCGCAAACGGGCCGCCGTCTCAAACTCCAAGGTTTTCGCCGCCTCCTGCATCTCCAGTTCAAGCTGTTGAATCAGTTCCGGAATCTGGGATAAGGGAATCTCATCTACCTGTTCATAGGCCGTTTCCAATTGTTGCCGATTCAGCCGGCGGGAAATCTCTAAAAAGGAGAGAATGGAGTTATCAATCGTTTTGACAATCGAGGTGGGTGTAATCCCATGTTTCTCATTATACTCTAACTGAATCTCCCGTCGCCGCTGAGTTTCCGAAATTGCCTTCTCCATACTTTTGGTGAGATTATCCGCATAGAGAATCGCTTGTCCCCGAACATGACGAGCGGCGCGGCCAATCGTTTGAATCAGCGATCGCTCGGCCCGCAAAAACCCCTCTTTATCGGCATCTAAAATCGCCACGAGAGACACCTCCGGCAAATCCAATCCCTCTCGCAACAGATTCACCCCAATCAAGACATCAAACTCTCCCTGACGCAACGATTGCAAAATCTCAATCCGTTCAATGGAGTTGATATCAGAATGGAGATACCGCACTAACACCCCCCGTTCTTGGAAGTATTCCGTTAAATCTTCCGCCATGCGTTTGGTGAGCGTTGTTACCAGGGTACGTTCTTTGCGGGAGATGCGATCGCGGATTTCGCCTAACAAATCATCCACCTGTCCCTCAGTGGGTCGGACAAAAATTTCCGGATCCACGACTCCCGTGGGGCGAATAATTTGCTCAACCACTTGTCCGTCAGACTGTTCAATTTCCCAATCTCCGGGAGTCGCCGAAACAAAGACACATTGGCGGACTTTTTGCCAAAATTCATCGGCTTTCAAGGGGCGATTATCCGCCGCACTGGGAAGGCGAAAGCCGTGGTCAATCAAAATCCGTTTTCTCGCTTGGTCGCCGTTATACATTCCCCGAATTTGCGGAACCGTCACGTGAGACTCATCGACGACTAACAACCAATCCTCGGGGAAATAATCCACTAAACATTCCGGCGGTTCTCCGGCGTGTCGTCCCGCTAGATGGCGCGAGTAATTTTCAACGCCATTGGTATATCCCACTTCTCGCAACATATCTAAGTCATAGCGAGTCCGTTGGGCTAATCGTTGCGCTTCTAGGAGTTTTCCAGCTTTTTCTAATACCCCAAGTTGCGTCTCTAGTTCTGATTC
>SMDP01000514.1 GCA_012911965.1 Geitlerinema sp. P-1104 | reverse complement strand
GGATCGAGTATCAGGGGAGGTCTGAGCATCGCGTCAAGGCTCCAGCCGCACCCCGAGCCATATCTCCCAAGCTGGGGGCCTCCCGCATCAATCTCAGAAAATTCTTTGATTTATCCCCAGACTTATTTGGAGTCATTGGCTCAGATAGTCGTTTTAAACATCTCTCTCCCGCCTGGGAAAGCGTTTTGGGTCATAGCAGCCAGGAGCTAAAATCACGGCCTTGGATTGACTGGATTCATCGGGACGATCTCCAGAAAACCTTAGGTCATATCCATAACCTCGTCATTGTCGGCAAAGACAAAGTGACCTTTAAGAATCGGCTGCGTTGTCGCAATGGTCAGTATCGCTGGCTCTCCTGGCAAGCCAACTATGACCCCTATGAGCATCTCATCTATACCCAAGTCTCCGATTTAGGCGAACGTCCTGGCTGTACCATTAGTCCCAATCTCTCAGGACAAAAATTTAATAGCCCGGAAGAACATTTCCGTCTGCTAGTGGATGGGGTGAAAGATCATGCCATCTATATGCTCGATCGCCATGGACGGGTGATTAGCTGGAATGCCGGTGCAGAACGCATCAACGGCTGGGAAGCCCATGAAATTATTGGCCAATCCAGCGAGATCTTCTTTACCGCCGAGAGCTGTCAGCGAGGAGTTCCCGAGAAAGTGCTCCGAGTCGCAGCCACCTCGGGGCGAGTTGAATTTGAAAACTGGCGGATGCGTAAGGACGGCTCCTGTTTTTGGGCAAATGTCACCCTATCGGCCCTGCGAGATGAACAGGGACAACTCCTCGGCTATGCCACCATCACCCGAGATGTGAGCGATCGCAAACAAGAAGAAGAAGCCTTACAACAGGCCTATGACAACCTAGAAAAACGAGTTGCCGAACGCACCGCCGAACTGCAAGCGGCCAACAGCCGACTCCGTGAAGAAGTCGAGATCCGCTCCCAAACCGAAGAAGCCCTACGCCAATCCCAACAACGACTGACTCAGCAAGCCACTCAACTCGAAACCACCTTACGGGAGTTACGGAACACCCAAGCACAACTGATTCATACGGAGAAAATGTCCGGCCTGGGGCAGTTGGTCGCTGGAGTCGCCCATGAAATCAATAACCCCGTCGGGTTTATCCATGGCAACCTCGAACATGCCAGTCATTATGTCCAAGACTTGCTGCGGCTAATTAACTGTTATCAGCAGCATTACCCCCATCCCGACCCTAAAATTCAGGCACAACTCGAAGACATTGACCTGGACTTTATTGTGGCAGATATGCCGAAACTGTTGGCATCCATGAATCAGGGAACCCAGCGGATTAAGGCCATTGTCGAGTCGTTGCGCCATTTCTCAGGACTTAATGAAGCCCAGTATAAGCCGGTGGCACTACATCAGTCCCTCAATAGCACCTTGCGCGTCCTCCAACACCGGTTACAGGGCGATGGACAACAGCAAGCCATTGAACTGATCCGAGACTATGATCCCACCCTAACCAAGGTAGACTGTTTTCCCGGGCA
>SMDP01000513.1 GCA_012911965.1 Geitlerinema sp. P-1104 | reverse complement strand
GGATCGAGTATCAGGGGAGGTCTGAGCATCGCGTCAAGGCTCCAGCCGCACCCCGAGCCATATCTCCCAAGCTGGGGCCCTCCCGCATCAATCTCAGAAAATTTTTTGATTTATCCCCAGACTTATTGGGAGTCATTGGCTCAGATAGTCGTTTTAAACATCTCTCTCCCGCCTGGGAAAGCGTTTTGGGCCATAGCAGCCAGGAGCTAAAATCACGGCCTTGGATTGACTGGATTCATCGCGACGATCTCCAGAAAACCTTAGGTCATATCCATAACCTCGTCATTGTCGGCAAAGACAAAGTCACCTTTAAGAATCGCCTGCGTTGTCGTAATGGTCAGTATCGCTGGCTTTCCTGGCAGGCCAACTATGACCCCTATGAGCATCTCATCTATACCCAAGTCTCCGATTTAGGCGAACGTCCTGGCTGTACCATTAGTCCCAATCTCTCAGGACAAAAATTCAATAGCCCAGAAGAACATTTCCGTCTGCTCGTCGATGGGGTGAAAGATCATGCCATCTATATGCTCGATCGCCATGGACGTGTGATTAGCTGGAATGCCGGTGCAGAACGCATCAACGGCTGGGAAGCCCATGAAATTATCGGCCAATCCAGCCAGATCTTCTTCACCGCCGAAAGCTGTCAGCGAGGAGTCCCTGAGAAAGTGCTACGAGTTGCCGCTACCTCGGGACCAGTTGAATTTGAAAACTGGCGGATGCGTAAGGACGGCTCTTGTTTTTGGGCCAATGTCACCCTATCGGCCCTACGAGATGAACAGGGACAACTTCTTGGCTATGCCACCATCACCCGAGATGTGAGCGATCGCAAACAAGAAGAAGAAGCCTTACAACAGGCCTATGACAACCTAGAAAAACGGGTCGCTGAACGCACCGCTGAACTGCAAGCGGCCAACAGCCGACTCCGTGAAGAAGTCCAGATCCGCTCCCAAGCCGAAGAAGCCCTACGCCAATCCCAACAACGACTCACTCAGCAAGCCACTCAACTTGAAACCACCTTACGGGAGTTACGGAACACCCAGGCACAACTAATACATACTGAGAAAATGTCCGGCCTGGGGCAGTTGGTCGCTGGAGTCGCCCATGAAATCAATAACCCCGTCGGGTTTATCCATGGCAACCTCGAACATGCCAGTCATTATGTCCAAGACTTGCTGCGGCTAATTGACTGTTATCAGGAGCATTACCCCCATCCCGACCCCAAAGTTCAGGCAGAACTCGAAGACATTGACCTGGACTTTATTGTGGCAGATATGCCGAAACTGTTGGCATCCATGAATCAGGGAACTCAGCGGATTAAGGCCATTGTCGAGTCGTTACGTCATTTCTCAGGACTCAATGAAGCCCAGTATAAGCCGGTGGCACTACATCAGTCCCTCAATAGCACCTTGCGAGTCCTGCAACACCGGTTACAGGGTGATGGACAACAGCAAGCCATTGAACTGATCCGAGACTATGATCCCACCCTAACCAAGGTAGACTGTTTTCCCGGGCA
>SMDP01000512.1 GCA_012911965.1 Geitlerinema sp. P-1104 | reverse complement strand
GGATTAGATCCTCGCCAGCGGGATTATTTACAACAGCGGTTTAAGTACCATCTAATCCGCTTTGCCCTCTCCCACCGTTGGGAGTTAGTTCATGAATGGCTGGATGCGGATCTCGACCACAATTTAGGGATGACCCGTGCAGAATGGGAGAATTTTCTTAGTGGCTGTAACTCCCTAGAGCGAGACTTACTCGAAGCGAAACGTCGGGGGGACTCAGACGAGGAGATCATGCAACAGCTTGGCCTGAGTCCATCACAACTGCAACGCTGTTGGTTCAGCCTCCTGAAACGAGCCTGGGACCATCGCAATGATTAATTCCCCTGATGCAATGGGGCCGAAATTGGTCAAACTATTCCTATGACCTCGCCATTAGGAACCGGGCGTATCAACGTCCGGAGAAGGGAAGTTCACCAATGAATAATGATAGGAACTCACTCAGCCCAGAAGAGGAACGTTTAGCAGAACGATTCCTCGCCTGGCTTTTGCAAGAGGTAATCCCTGATGAGGACTCAAACCTGGGAGCCGGTATTAAATCCCACCGCTCCCAGTCTCAGAACCGGGATTATGACCCTAGCTCTATAACCGACGAATCCACCATGCAGAACCGTTTTCAGGCGCTTTTGAAGCGCCGAATCCAACAAGAAATTCAAGACAACCCTCCCCTGTTCCCCTGGGAAACCACGGAGGTTTTGGAATACGCCAATGATCCTATTGACGAGGAAGCCGATTCCAGAGTTCCCACCTATGTCTGGCTACCGCAACTCGAACAGCTTCGGCTCCCGGTTGCGATCTCCGAAGCTACCTTTGCTCAATTATTAGTCCGCTGTCAACAGGTGTTGCGCACCTCTCTGCGCCAAGGTGAACGCCTTGTGGCCGCTGTGGAAGGACTCTTCCCGGAACGGACCGAAGAGTTGAACTTCTGGACTGAACGATTATTAGTTTGGTCAACCAGTCGCAGTGGGGAAACCCTAATGGAACCGTCTGAAGGGGAATTTCCCCGCAGTTATGAGGGGGCGACTCCCACTCAGCAGATGCTGTTGTCGTTACTGGCGGCCAAGCAAATCGTTGAGTCGTTGTCCTTGAATGTCTCAGCAAGTCAGCCGAGCGATCGCCGTCAATGGCTCACGGCTCAAGGACTCCTGCAACTCGATGCGGAGTATCGCCATGAGGGGGAACTGCCCCAATTACGAGTGTGCTGTCAGATTCCCGATGGGGGTCGAGTTCAGTTACGAGGTGAGGGGGCGATCGCCACGGGCCAGCGGGCCACACCCGGCAGCGTCACTGTTGAACTGGCCGATATCCAGCCCCGCCAGACCTATATCCTGGAGGTTCATCTTGATGCATCGGAACAGTCGCCGCTGGTATTTGCCATCTACCCAACCTCCTAAACTCCTATCTTCCAACCCAATCGGAGTACCAACGACAGACGTTATTTTCTGGGGGGCCAGTTCCCCCAGAGGGGTTTTATCGTCGCAGCCAGCCGTTGAAGGTGAAGCGACTCGCCTCAAATGTCTGGGA
>SMDP01000511.1 GCA_012911965.1 Geitlerinema sp. P-1104 | reverse complement strand
CCGGAGGTTGTTCTGAACGAGCCGATTGACTATCCGGTTCCATAAACACTCGATCTTAAGCCACTATTAAACACACATTGATACTGACAGCAGTACCTCAAATCATCCTAGTCAACTTCTGAGGTTAGGACTGTGACGGAGCCAACAAAATGGACGCCCAACTAACAGGCGACTCCCCCAAATTCAGATTTCGACATTACGCTAAGGTTAAGACACCCTGACCTTAGCAGTCCACAGACCCCTGAGCCGAGTCGAATCATGAAGACGGATTACAAGACTCCAGTCTTCCCCTCATGACCTGACCGACTTAGGAATTAGAATCGAGAAAGTCAGGAATCACCCACTTCGGGGGTTCACTGAGTTTGCGTCTGCGAGCTGCTTCTGCGATATCGTGCATCGCATCTAAGGACGTTGAATCAATAAATTCACTGGCCGACGCTGCATATTCACGATGGGGACAGTCGTCTCCCAAAACGCAGCCATTGACACAAGCTGTTGCACAGTCGATTGACGTCTCCATAATTCAGGAATTTAAAACAAGTAACAAACAGATTTACTATCCTCTTTTAGCATAGCATCCTTTCCTAGCCCCAGACCGGCGGACAGCCCCCAGCTCCCTAGGTCCTAAAACCTCAGGATTCGCCAACTTGCCGATGCCAAACCTGTGATTTGAGTCACTGACAAAACTCTCAATTAAGAGATTGCAGGCTGACTCTCAACACCAATCCAGCTCAAACCGTGATTTAATTGGGGAATCAACCTGTGTTTACGATGACTTAAATCATGGATAACCTATATTTTTTTAAGCAACAGTGCCACAAAAAAGCAGAGTAACATAACCAAAACTCTCAAACTTTATGCGCTTAAAAAATGAGTCAAAATAGAGTTGATCAGTCCCAAAGCAATTGACCCGAGTAAGGCGCTCCAAATCCCCCAGCGTAAGTGAAATCCTCGGACTAGCCAGGCAGCCAAGCCGAAAATAATAGCATTGATAACCACCATAAACAGCCCCAGCGTCAGCACCAAAGCCGGGAATCCCAACACCACAAACACAGGCTTAACAAAGGCATTGAGAATTCCAAAAACCGCCGCAGAAATTAGGGCCGTTCCCAGAGTATCAATCTCGACTCCCAGAGGCAGTTTCGAGAGAATAAAAAAGCTTGCGGACATAATGAGCCAGGTGATAAGTAAATCCATAGGACTTCGTTTTTTCGTAACATCACCTTCCATTAAAGCCAAATCCAGCCCAATCAGCATCCCCCCAAAGACAGTATTTCCCACTAGCAGAGAGACTCAAGAGAGGGCGCACCACGTCCGATATGACGCAGTGTCCCCCTACTGCCTAGGGCGACCACAAGGGTACGCCCCTACTGCCTAGGGCGACCACAAGGGTGCGCCCCTACTGCCTAGGGCGACCACAAGGGTGCGCCCCTACGTCTTTTCTGTTCCCTGTTCCCTGTTCCCTGTTCCCTATTCCCTAAACATTAAACCGGAACAACAACACATCCCCCTCCTGAAC
>SMDP01000510.1 GCA_012911965.1 Geitlerinema sp. P-1104 | reverse complement strand
GTGCCTGGAGTGCGCCGGGCGGTGTTGTCGCGGGAGACCTATCGTCTGCTCGATGAACTGCGGCGATTTCGGCATTTTAAACGGGACGATTATGAGTTTGATTATGATTGGGGGCGATTGGACTATATCAGGTCGGTGTATGACCAGGTGCGTCCGTTGATTGGGGCAGATTTGCAGAGGTATGTTGATTTTCTTTTGGTATTAGCTGATGAGCAGGAGTAGGTGATTTGGGTTGAAATGATGTGGGCTAAGTTGGAATAAACTTGTCCTCATTATTATACGTCTTATGCTAAACTATTAAGGTAGAGTAAAATAGCAAAAATGGGAACTTTTTATTCGTTAGGTATTGTTCAAGATTTTACGGCTAAAAGCACGGGGAATACCTCGATTGAGCCTCGTGATTTGGAGGTTGCCGTGGGCGATCGCCTTAATCTGGATTTATTTAGTCTTCGCCAAGAGCAAGGCGGGTTATTGGGTCAGTTAAAGCCGGGAACACTCGAAGAACATCTTGAAGATTTTGTGCGGACGTTGAAACAGATTGCCAACCAGCATCGCCGGATTGATGAGTATTGGAACCTCTATGGCTGTCAATGGGAAAATTATCCACTGGAGTACTGGGTGATGGAGTTCAAGAATGCTCAAGGTCAAGGGATTAAACTATCTGGGATGGCTCTGTTTCTGTTTATTGAGGGTAAAGTAGGGGCAGAGGAGTTTGAGATTGAGCCATTACTGTTAAATTGGTTATTTCGCCACAGTTCTTTAGAAAATCCTCTCGCGGGGGCAGTTGTTAGTATAATTTTAGGTTGAGAATCAGGCGATCGCATCGCCTCAATTTAATCCCAATAGTGGGGATTGCTCTGGTGATGGGACAATCCCTTAACAGCTTTATCAACGATTCGGAGGACAGACATGGTTCCGGTAACTCAAGCTCAGTCCAAAATTACCCTAGAGGAGTTTTTAGAGCTTCCTGAAACCAAACCCGCCAGGGAATACATCGACGGAAACATCGAGCAAAAGCCAATACCTCAAGGAGAACATAGTACCTTGCAAATTCGTCTGGGAACCGTAATTAATGAAACTATCATTACCAAAAAAATAGGTCATGCTTTTACAGAGTTGCGCTGTACATTTGCGGGGCGCTCGGTTGTCCCCGATATCAGTGTCTTTACGTGGGAGCGCATCCCAAAAACTGAGGAAGGAAAAATAGCGAATCGTTTTGAGAGTCATCCGGATTGGGTGATTGAGATTTTATCTCCAGACCAATCTGCTAATCAGGTGATTCGGAAAATCTTATTTTGTATTCAGCAGGGAACTCAAATTGGATGGTTGATTGACCCCAAAGATGAGTCAGTGCTGATTGTTCAGCCCAACGTATTTCCCGAAATTAAACAGGGAGAAGACCGTTTACCGACCCTAGAGACTGTGGAAGATTTAGACTTATCAGCGCAAGAGCTGTTTTCTTGGTTGATAGTTCAATAAATGGAACACTTGTCGAATCCCGTTGTGGGGAGTTGGGGGAGGTTCAGTGACTCCAGACG
>SMDP01000051.1 GCA_012911965.1 Geitlerinema sp. P-1104 | reverse complement strand
TTCGCGAGGATTGGGAATCCCCCACTTCAAAGACATCAAGCGTAGCGAGATGGCTTAAGTGGGGGAGGATGTCAACAGAAATATCTGGAGGTGGGGCCTGAGTTTGTCCCTGGCTATCTTGAACTCTTAGCCTCTGGGAGTCAGTGGAATCAGGTTGAGGCGTTGCGTCACTTTGTGGATGTGGATTTGGAGGATGAGACCACGATTCACAATGCACTCTTGTATGTGGAGGGGTTAGTCAATCAACTCGAAGAGACCCTTTAGAGGTTAGAGGCGGGGAGACCGATTGCTTGTCCGGTCTCCCCGCCTCTAAATTGCAATCTCAAAATCTTAATCTCAAAATCTTAATCTCAAAATCTTAATCTTGGTTGAGGTGATTTGTGGGAATCTAGTCTAAAAATTGTTGTTTTGTAACCTAGGCTACAGACAGTTTAATAAAAACTTAATCTAGTTTAGATATTGGAATAATAATGAGCCGTAATCAGTCCGTTTAAATTTATAAATAGGAGGGGGCGAAGCATTTGCGAGAGAAGGGTGAGTGACGTTGAAAGAACACAAATGCATCGCCGTTTTAGAAGACTCCGAGGCTCTGATCCTTAGTAGGCAAGGGTTGAGAGAGTTTCTCGAAGATACTCACAGACTTGTTTATCAATGCTGTTTTGCTCCAGGGAACGGCGCTGCTGCTGCTCTAGTTTCCAACTTTGGAATCCAGAACTCGCGGCGATCGCCACTTTTAAATGGTCCCAAACCGGCTCAGTCTGATGGTCCTGAGTCGCGGCGGCGGCTGAATTGGCTTGAGTGAATGCAGAACTTGGCATATCGCACCTCTATGTGAGTTAGCTTTTGATTTGCTGCTATTAATTTAGTCTAACACTCCTGCCTAGGTTCCTGCCAAAAGCACATAAAAGAAGAGGGGAGTGCAATCGCGAAGCGTACAGAAACCGCAATCGCACTCCCCCCTGAACTGGATTTAGGACATCGAATTAACGAGATGCCAGGGTCCGACGTTTGGACGCCATACGATAGCAATAGACGATATCGCCTTCTTGCCAATCGGAGAAGCGGTCAATGCCCAGACCGCACTCATAGCCGGATTTAACATCCCGCACATCTTCGCGCATCCGACGCAGGGAATCGAGGACATTCTCATGCACGACCTTGTCATTGCGTAAGATGCGTACTTTGGCGTTACGCACCAGTTGTCCTGAGAGGACATAACAACCGGCCACCTGACCTCGTCCCGAGGGGAAGATGGCGCGAACTTGGGCTTGTCCCAGTTCTTCTTCCACCATTTCAGGGTCGAGTAAGCCTTCCATGGCCCCTTGAATATCATCCAAGAGGTTATAGATGACGCTGTAATCGCGGACGTCAACGCCTTCGCGTTCGGCGGCTTGACGTGCGCCACTGGCTAGGGTGGTGTTGAAGCCAAGAATGACCGCATCGGAGGCGGCGGCGAGGTCAATATCCGTTTCGGCAATTTCACCGGGAGCGGCATAGAGAACCCGCAATTGGACTTCATCCTGAGGTAACTGTTCGAGCGACCCGAGAATCGCCTCTAACGACCCCTGTACGTCGGCTTTGAGGACCAAGTTCAGTTCCTTGAGTTCCCCTTCGCTGGCGCGAGCCGAGAGGCTGCTGAGGGTGACCCGGCGCGAGGCCATGGTCTGTTGTAGGCGAGACTGACGATGTTCGTCTTTGCGGCGATCGGCTTCGGAGCGGGCCTCTTTCTCGTTGGTGAAGACCTCAAACTCATCTCCGGCTTCGGGGACTTCGTTCATCCCTAAGACTTCCACCGCAAACGAGGGTTTCGCTTCATCGACGCGATTTCCGCGATCGTCGATCATGGCCCGCACTTTGGCAAAGACGGAACCGGCGACGAGGGTATCACCGACGCGCAGGGTTCCATTTTGTACCAGCAGGGTGGCGACAGAACCGCGAGCTTTGTCCAAGTGGGCCTCAATGACCGTTCCTCGGGCGGGGCGATCGGGATTCGCGGAGAGTTCTTCGACTTCCGAGACGAGAATGATCATCTCGAGTAAGGTATCGAGATTGTCACCGGTGATCGCACTGACGGGAACCATAACGGTATCGCCACCCCATTCTTCAGGAACTAAGCCATGTTCCATCAGTTCCTGTTTGACGCGATCGGGGTTGGCCTGTTCTTTATCCATTTTGTTGACGGCCACCACCAGGGGAACCCCTGCTGCTTTAGCGTGACTGATGGCCTCAATGGTTTGCGGTTGCACTCCATCATCAGCGGCCACCACCAAAATAGCGATGTCCGTCACCCGTGCGCCTCGGGCACGCATGGCCGTAAAGGCTTCGTGACCGGGGGTGTCTAGGAAGACGATCTGTTGCATCACGCCTTCATGTTCCACATCCACGTGGTAGGCACCGGTGTGCTGGGTAATGCCCCCAGCCTCACCCTGAGCCACTTTGGTTTTGCGGATGGAGTCGAGGAGGGTAGTTTTCCCGTGGTCAACGTGACCCATAATGGTCACGACCGGCGGACGACGTTGCAGACTATCTAAGTCCGTCGCGTCGATCATGTCGGTGACTTTGCGGGCTTCCTCTTCTTTTTCGGGGGTTTCGACTAAGACATCGAGTTCCTCGGCCACCATCGTCGCGGTTGGCACGTCAAGGGTTTGCGTCACGTTGACGGCGATTCCCTGCATGAATAGGCGTTTGACGATTTCCGTTTCCGGGACACAGAGCAAGTCAGCGAGTTCCCGAACGGTGAGGTTATCGCGGATTTCCACGAGTTCGGGGCGTTCGACTTTGTTGGCCCGTTCGCGGCGATCGCGACGATTGCGGCTTGAGGACGAAGAGCCACCACTGCTATCACCACTGCCCCGTTGCTGGGGAGCGGGTTTACGGCGCTGTTGCGTCGACGGACGGCTCTCGGACTTGGATTTCGAGGCCTTGGGAGGTCGAGCAATGGAGAGACTGACTTCCATGGCTCCCGTGCTATCCGTGTTGAGATCCGCTTCAAAGTCCTCATCATCGTCATCAATGGGACGGACACGACGCTTGGGCTTATTGGCCTTGTTAGCCGCTTCCAGGCTTTCCACGGGATCTTCTTCCGTGGTGCGACGTTTCTTGGTTTTCGCTTTGCGAGGTAACTTCGGCCGTTTGAGGGTCAGTTGTTCCGTCTCATCGGTTTCGTCTTCGGGTTCAACAGCTAACGGCTCATTATCGGGGGTCTCGGGTTCGACCTCCTCGGTTTTGGCATTGAGACGCACCAACTCAGGCGGTCGTTTGAGTTTGGGCACAGGACGCTTCGGTTCTGGCCGTGAGGGAGTGCCAGCACTGACCGGTTCCTCGACCCGTTCTTCCCGTGCTGCGGGGCGGCTGGGTTTTTGGGGACTACTGACTGGACGAGAGCTGTCTGTATCCTTGTTTCGAGCTGGGGGACGAGGTGATGAACTGGGTTTGTCTTTGGCGATCGTGGGCCGTTCAACAGTGGGTTTATCCCGCCCTTTACTTTTCTTCGCCCGAGGCTGAGGCCGGGGGGGTGGGCCAATGAGTTGAGGAACGTCCTCGGGTTTTTCCTCCGGCTTGGGGTCCGGTTCTGGGGCTTTCGGCTCACGAGCCGCCGGTTCTACCGGTGCTGAGTCACTCTCATCGCGACTCGGGGCTGGTGAAGAACTGGGTTCTTGAGGGCTAGTCGCCTCCACCGGGGGGGTTTTGGGGGGTTGAGAGTTGGCAGGAGAAGGAGATTTAGGTCGCACGGGCTTGTCAACCAATTCGGGTGAGTCCAGGTCGGAGGAAGTGGCGTTCGAGTTCGGGGAATTGTCCACGTTGGAGTCAGGGTCACTTCCTTGAACGGCAGGTTTCGCGTTAAGCGATCGATGTTCGATCTTCAAGATTTGTTGTTTCTTTCGATGGTTATTGGGGCCAGACCCGGATGGACGGGTGGGTTCAGAAACTGCCGGCGCATTTTCTGCTTCTTGGCGGATGCGCGCGGCATCAGCTTCAGTAATTGTACTGCTGTGGCTCTTGTAAGCAATGTCAAGTTGATCGCAAAATGCTAGAACCTGCTTGTTGTCAACGTTCAGTTCCCGAGATAAGTCGTACAGTCTCACTTTGCCGTTGTTCATCCAATCTATCCTCGTGATGTGTCTATATCATTTGCGCATTGTCCCTGGCGAATGGTGGATTCGTCGTATCAATAGCAGCGCTAGGTGTTAACCGTTCGGTGGTCGTTTTGAGCAAGACGCTGCCACAAGCTGTCATAGACCGATGGCGGTACGGGTGCTCTAAGGGTGCGTCCGAGTCGGTTCTTTTTTTGGGCGGTTTTTAGACAGTCGGCTTGGGGACAGATGTAGGCCGACCGTCCCATCCCTTGATCTAATTGTAGCTGATGGGATGGATGGACTCGGACGATGCGCCAGAAGGCGGCCTTATGGGCCACCTTGCCACAACTGATACACCGTCGAATGTTAGGTTTCATCCTTCGCTAGTATTAAATTTTTCAGGAGTTTCTGCGGCGATCGCCTCAGCTTCCTCGGAGGGATCTACCTCCGAGCCTAACTCAGCTTCTAGAGGAACCTCTGCCTCTGGCTCTGGCTCTAAGTCCAGCTCCTCGCTGACAGGAGATACGGTCGGATTGGCCTCAGCTGCAACCTCGGCATCTAGGGCAACCTCTGGGGCTGCTAAGTTCTCAGGGGTCTCGTTGTGGGCCTCTGGACTAGAATGCTCTTGGCTGGCTACGTTTTCTGGCTCCGTCACGGGTTCCGCCACTGGCTGAGCCAGTTGTTGCTGTTCTAAATCTGCCAAGTATTTAGCGGTGTCCTTGATGTCAATCTTCCAACCGGTTAAACGGGCGGCCAGACGAACATTCTGCCCTTCTTTACCAATGGCTAAACTCAGTTGGTTATCGGGCACAAGCACATGAGCTTGTCGTGCTTCGGCATCCACCAGGCGCACTTCATCCACCCGAGCCGGGGAGAGGGCGTTGGCGATATAGGTGGCCGGGTCGGGAGACCAACGAATCACGTCAATTTTTTCGCCCCGCAGTTCATTGACGACCACCTGAATCCGCGATCCCCGAGCGCCAATGCAGGCGCCGACGGGGTCAACGTCTCGTTCTAGGGTGTCAACGGCGATTTTTGTCCGGGGGCCGACATAGCGTCCGGGAGGATTGGCTTCTCGGGCGACTGCGACGATGCGGACGATTTCGTCTTCGATTTCGGGGACTTCGTTTTCAAACAGATAGACCACTAAGCCAGCATCGGCGCGAGAGACTTGAAGCTGGGGACCGCGATGGGGACCGTCGCAAACTCGCTTCAGCAGCACTTTGAAGGTGGCGTTGGCCCGGTAGTTATCGTTGGGGAGTTGTTCCCGTTTGGGCAGTTCGGCATCGACTTCTTGATGGCCAAAGCCACTGCTGACGGCGACGATGACGGAATGACGCTCGAAGCGTAAGACTCGGGCTTGCAGGATTTCTCCTTCGAGGTCTAGGAATTCTTCTTGGATGAGTTTGCGCTGTTGATCTCGTAGTTTTTGGGCGAGAACTTGTTTGGTTTGGATGGCGGCCATGCGTCCAAAGTCATCCCGTTCTGGGGTGACATCGAGGACGACGGTATCGCCAAGTTGGGCTTCTGCGGCGACTTCTAAGACTTCGTTGAGGGAGATTTCGCGATCGCTGATGCTGACGTTCTCGACGATGGCTTTGGTGGCCAAGACGCGGAATCCTTCTTCTTCGACGTCGAGTTCGACTTCAAAGTTCTCAAAGTAGTCGTCGTCAAATTGGGCGCCATCGGCGTCATTTCCGCCGGCTTTGGCGAGACGTTGGGTGCGACGATAGCGTTCATAGCCTTTGAGGAGGGCTTCCCGGAGTGCTGCTTGAACAGCGGGTTTGGGTAAGTTCCGTTCTTGGCTAATGTTATCGATCATTTCTGCCAATCCGGGCAGGCTGACCATAGACATTCTGTTTCACTCTCCTGATAAACGTTCGACTGAGTCGTTGACAATAGGGATCTGAGGGACGGTTCCCTCGGGGTTTGCCCGATGGGTTACCGGACAAAGGCTCTGATGGGGGGGGGTGGCTCAGGGCTAGTTGAGTTGCACGTTGACCACTAGGGAACGGGGAATGGCGATCGCCTTTCCTTTACAACTAAGACGAATACTCTCCTCGTTGCGCTCGATGAGATGACCTGTCCAGTGGGTTTGACCTTTATACGGCTCCTCAGTCGTGATGCTGACGGAAAAGCCTTTAAAGGAAATGAAGTCGCGATCGCTGCTTAAGATGTCTGATAGTCCAGGACTTGAGACTTCTAGAATGTAAGCATCGGGTATGGAGTCACTGGCATCGAGCACCGCCTCCAGGGCGCGACTCATGGCTTCACAATCATTGAGGCTCGTCTCATCCTTGGGGTTACGAATATCAATTCGCAACACAGGAGGGCGCTGGTTGGTTTGGAAGACCGCAGCGACGACGTCTAACCCCAAGTCTTGGGCGACTGGGGTAGCTAGGTCTAAGATTTGAGGAATCAGCGGATGGGTCATAAGCCAAATAGCAACAAAAAAAGTGGGCGCATACCCACTTCACCAGATCGGCTGGACAAGTTGACTACCCTGGACGATCAGAGGTCTCTGCAATGTGGAGTTTCCATGAAACCCCCTAGAGGCGTGACTGTCACAGGTCTTTGAGTAGCACAGCTACCCAAGGCCACAAGCCAGAATTCGTTTAGCTGGTTGATCTTCTCAGGCAGAGTGTTTAACCATAACTACTGCCTGCTTAGGACGATAATAGCATAAGACTGCTGGGGACTGAGTTGGCTTTGCGGTTTCCTCGCCCCTGGCCCTGACCCACCCAACGGGCGGTTCTGAGGTTGCTTTCGGGCTGTTGCCGGGCGGTTTCTAGAAATTGCAAGTCGCTGCCGTTGAGATAGGCTTCACTGAAGTTGGCATGGGTGAGTTGAGCTTGTTCGAGTTGACTATCAACCAAGCGCGCTCCTGACAGATTGGCCCAGTTTAAATCAGCCCCTCGCAGATTGGCCCCTCGCAGATTGGCCCCTCGCAGGTCGGCTCCCCGTAGATTCGCCTCTTGCAGGTTCGCCCCCCGCAAATTCGCCCCTTGTAAGTTGGCCCCGCTCAGTTGAGCTTGGGAAAAGTTGGCCTTGACGGCGAAAATGCCACAGAGTTCAGCTTTGGTGGCATCAATGGCGATCGCCTGACAGTCACTGAGTTTGCTATAGTTGAGGTCGGCCCAGTTTAACCGGGCCCCATTTAGGGTTGACTTGGTCAAAAACGCCCGTTGCAAACTTGCGCCGATCAGATTGGCTTGGCTGAGATCGACGGCAATCAGGGTGACGCGAACTAGGTTGGCTCCGGGGAGGTCAACACCTTGAAATTGGGTTGTTCCCGCTTCATATCGTCTCAACAGATGACTGACATTCATGGCGATATTTCTCACACTCTCAGAACCCGAAAGCTCCCATTTACACATCCTATCGGCATTTCTAAAGAAAACCTAAAGATTGCAACAATTAGTCAAAACCCGAAACCTAAATTCACATTTGCTGGCTCGCAGACTCAGCTAGGCTGGGGTATATGGCCACAATGATTGCGGTGGGAAACAGGGAACGCCATGTTTTTAGTCCTGACACGAGTCCTCCTCTGGTTACTCGTTCTCGTTATCTTCTTCTATGTCTTTTTCAGGATTGTTCCCAAGGCCTACTTCACGTTTCTCGGGGGCCTATTATTAGCGGTGTTCGTGGTTCTGTTATTTGTCGATCCGACTGATCGCACGGCCACGACCGCCTGGGGGATTCTCTCATTACCCTTCAAACCCTTAGGGATTGTCTGGCTGCTGTTGGCCCAAGCTCTACGAGGTTGCAAGAATGGGTCCATCAGCCGTTCCGCTCAGAATGAGATTCGCAGTGCCTTTATCCTGCTGTGGCTATTTAGCACTCCCTTCCTCTGGCAATGGATTTACCACAACTCCGTCGAACGCCAGATCTCTGCCTTAGCTCGCATTACTCAAACGCAAACAGCGGAAACGCTAGTGTTATTAGCTCATAACACAGTGGAGCCACAAGTGGAGGGGCGATCGCAACTGCAACTGGGCGATCGCGGGAACCTGATTCTCTATGCCAATCAACTCTACCAGGCCGGGGGCATCACCCGTATTGTCGTGAGTGGGGGCAATCGACTCGAATTTCCCTCACCAGATCCCCAGTCTGACGATGTGGCCCGTTCCACCAACGAAGCCGAACTCGCCGCCGAACTTCTAAGCCGTCTCGGCGTTCCCCAAACCAGCATATTGGTGGACAGTAACTCCCCCAATCTACGGCGGAGCGTCTTAGGAGTCCGAGAGTTGCTGGCCGAGAATAACATTGACCCTCCCATTCTCCTGGTGGGCCGCGCCTTATCCATGTATCGCAGCGCCAGTTCCTTTGTGCAAGGAGGAATCGCGGTGATTCCTCGTCCTACAGATTACGTCTCGTTTGTTGACCCCGATCAGACGCGAGATCCCGTCTTTACCCTAGAGGCGATCATGCCTAGCCACCAGGGCCTGACCCTCTCAACTCAACTCAGCGATGAATACCTCCTGACCATCTACTACTTTCTGCGGGGGTGGCTCTCTCCAACCGAACTCACCTGTTTAGAATGTCAACCCGCTGCCATGAAGCTGCCCTCTACTTCCTCTGGGCCGCTTCTCGCAACTGACGAGTTTCCTCGATAATCGACTCGAAATCTTCCACATCTTCGATTTCTTCACGGCGGAAATAGTTAACTTTCATCTCCTCTAAGAAATCCGAGAGCAACGTCTGAATTTCGCTGGCATTATCCGGCTTGCCAATCTCCCGTTGCATCACTTTGGTGAAATTTTCAAGCATGTGATTGAAGAGTTCTGCTCCCACGGGATCCTCTACCATGCCTTTGAGAATATCATGAAGCCCATCTGTACTACGGCGAATAATCTCCCGTGCCAGTTCTTCGGGTTGGTCTTGCATTCCCGGTAAATTTTTCAAGTTATGATACAGGGGAATTTCCTTCATGCCATTGGTCATACTATGAAGGAGGAGGGCTTCCAAGTCGGGTTTGATTTCCGGAAAGACCTCATACAAACTCATCCGCACCAGTTGTTGAGATAAAACTTCCATCTCATTGCGATTATTGAGGACAATATACTCGCGTCCTGAGCCATTGACTAAATTGACCACACCATCATTTTCAATGGCATCTTGCATCCGATCAATGACGCGAACCACAACGGTTTCGGTGATTTCACCAGCCAAGGCGGCCACCAAACCCTGATTGATTTTACGGCGTAGGGGCTTGAGGTCGACGAGATTGGACTGATCTAAACGAAAACTGAGGGGAATGAAGCGAGATAGGGCAAAAACGGGAAATCCTAAGCCAGAAAAAGGAATCAGGAATAACACATCATACCAACGCAGTAGCCAGGCTTCCCGCCAGGGAATGTTAAGGCGCCGAGCAAGAGTCCAAGTTCGTGCCAAGAACTCCAAGCCAAAAATCAGGATGAACCAGCCATCAATCATCCAAAAGCGATCAGTAAACGTGCCGCGAATACTAATGGAGCGAAAATAGTTCATCTCGATGTGAGGACGAATTTGTGAGTCAAAGAAGTCCATTTCTTCTCGCCAGGAGGCCGGGGTGAGGTGATCTTGACTCCAAAATTCCTGAAACGAGTCTTTGGCTGAGTCATTATTGAGGCGATCGCGCATTCGGTTTTTGATCCGCTCAAGATCCCCGGTTTTGTCTGCCAGTTGAAAGGGGTTCTCGTCAACCATCGTCTCACTGCGATCGCCGAGTTCTTCCAACAGCGGCACCACCTCATCGGACTGAATCCCCGTGGCCGCGACTTGTTCCATCAGCTCATCGACAGTATCAAGATACTGCTCGGTATCTCGATGAGGTTCAATCCCTTTAATGGGGTCATACCATTGATGTAACGCCTCCGGGCCATAGCGGTAGTAGAAGTCGCGCCAGGAAATATAACTAAGATCAAATACCACCAGGCCCACATCTAAGATAGCGACAACAGCCATGAGTTTTTCAAACCAGAGGGAACGGTGCTGTTTCAGTTTATGTTTTTTACGCTGGCGGGGTTTCATGGTCAGAAAATCAGGTAAAGAGGACGGACAAGCTCAGAACCGCATCACAACGGATGACGCCAGTTCCACAGGAAAACAAGACTGAGACATGAGGCCAACAGAATCTCAGTCATCTTGATGGATTGACTATTCTCCGCGAGTCACGCGACGGAGATTCCCCGGAGGGATTACGGCACTTCTGAGTTAGGATCGGCTTAGAGGACAGATCCCAGATTCTCAGACGCTTAGGCGAAGTCAAAACGCCTCTTGCTGGGGTGCATTGCATCCCAGTTACTTTTGCTTTACGACCGATATTCCACGCTCCGTTAGCGTCTGCGTTGACCTCAACACCAGCAGCAGAGCGATAGGTTCCACGTCGAATGCGCCTACCTGAAGCCTTCCAACCCTCGGGTTTGTCACCGTAGCCGGGAAGACTGTCTAGGTCTAACGCGGACGCTTGCGATGTATAACTTGCCTCCTGCTCGATGAACAAAATGCCGTGGACTTCACAAAGCTGAGCGATTCTGGATTTCAGCTTCTTCGTGGGAATCTGCACAAACTTCTGGTTGGTTTTGCGGCCCATGCTGGCCCCGCTTTTTTGTCCCTGATTCCAGCCAAAGACCACAGTGCCAATGCCATGCGTCAGGCAGTGGTTGATGATTAACCTAGCGGCTTTGTTGACGGCATCACGCATCTGGCGATTACGCTTGCCAGTGAGTTTGTCTAGCAGATTACACCAAAACCCTTGAGGTTTGTCCTCCTTGATGCTGGCAACTCGCTTGTTGTACCACTGGTTTAGTGACTTCAGGTGCTTGCCATCCACGATAAAGCTATGGCCGGAGCTATCTACGCAGGTCAGCCAGTTGTCGATGCCGTGGTCAATAGCTAGCGACTTCTCGGAGTTCAGGACGACTGGGGTAACAGGCTTGCCGACGCCAATCCAGACCGCATCAAAATAACCCGCCCTGGGCACAATCTGAAGTTCCCTAACCTCAGCCCAATCCAGGTTGCTGGGGAATGGAAGGAAAATCTCAGGCAGATTGAACCAGGCTTTGCAGGATCTACCCATTGGCACTTTGACTTGTCCATCGATTAGCTTGAGCCATCGCTTAGGGTAGCTAATCTGAAACATACCTCCAGAGCGGCGATAGTTGGGGGGCTTTGGCTTCTGGGCTAGTCCACCGCTACGCCATAGCTTTAGCAGTTGATGGTAGGCCTTAAAAGCTTCGCCTACGCTAATGCAGGTCTGCTGAGCGGCGCTGGTATAGAGCGCTTTCATGTGGGCATTGCGCTTCATCTGGCTAGACAGCCAACGCCCATTCGAGAACTTACCTTCCTGGAAATACAACTGCCTAGCTAGGTAGATGGTGCAGTTGTAGAGGTTGTTTGAAGCCGTACATAGATACTCCAGCGCCGCCCTCAATTCAGGGACGTCGGGTAGTCGATTTACTTGTGCTACAAAAGTTTTAGCCATGAGAACATGATCGCATAAAGCCTATACATCGTATTTCCGCCCCGCTAATCACGAGACGGGCCTACCAAGCTCCCGAGCTTTTATCGTGTAGAAGGATTGCGCCAAACCGTCCAGGCCGTCCGCACCCCGGTCCCTAAACTGCGACCAGTTCCTCGTAGCCAGTTGGCCCGTTTGCGCACCCCGGTAACGCTTTGATTGACTTGTTCCACCACATCTGAGGCATTTTTAACGCTGGAACTAACATCTTCAGAGAGTTCCCCGAGTTCTAACCCCGTTAAACGCAGCGCATCCAAGGTTGGGGGTAAGTCTCGCGAGAGGGTATCCGCGAGTTTTTCCACACTGCGGGCCGCTCGTTGTAGTTCACCAACGGCCGGTAATAAGGCAATCAACACCGTCACGAGGCTGGCGGCGACGAGGCCAACGGATAATCCTAACCAAAAAATAGGGTCACTCACGGGGCTGTGTTCTGCGATCGGTCACGGACGTTGAGGGAGGTTTATCGGAACTGGGCGGGTTTAGGCGTTCATGTTCAAGTTGAGAGGCGACGACGCCGGCGGCGATCGCCTCCCGTAGTCGTTTCAGGGTGGCATCCCAGTTCCGTAAGCTGCTTTCGGAAAGGCGATCAGCTTGTAATTGCACATTGGAGGAGATGTCCTCGGCCAACTCAGGCATCGCCTGGAGGGATTTGTTCAAGACACGCCGAGTCTCTTTCCCGGATTTGGGGGCCAAGAGAACCCCACTGACGGCACCGATGGCAGTACCAATCAGTAGTCCTCCTAAAAAGCTACTGTTACGATTGTTCGACATAATCACACGAGGGTATCAGGGTTAGCTCCAGATTCATTGTGACATTGACCGGAGGCAGTCAGGGCCTAGGTGCTTATGGTTTGCATAGGTTTTGCGATCGCCCAAACACCGTCTATCGTTGTTGCCTAAGAGTCCGAGTGGGAATCATGTAGACTGTCAATCAGTTTCCGTCGTACAGAGTTTTGACGTTCCTGTTGATGTTGCAAGCGTACAATTTTTAGCCAAGTCTGCCAAGCTCGCCGATTCAACACGGCGGGAAAGGCAATACGCACAGTGGTACAGAGTTTCCCTTGTCGCAGGGCTGCCCAGCTCCAACGTAAGTGAAGATAATGTTGTAAAACTTTTAAGTCCGGAATGTCCGATTGGTATTTCTTTTGCAAAATATCATAGATATCTTCCAGTAACACCGAGTTGGCATTCGCTTGCTGATGCAGTGGGATTTTGCGGATGTTCCAGCGTGACGAGAAGTGGTGAGAAATCGGAGATTTAAAGATATTTAAAATGGCATGTTGTCCGAGAATGAAACCTGTTTTCCATTTACCTTTCTTGAATTGAAGCCAGCTTTGCTGAAGTTGCAAACTATGGCGACTAGCTTCTAGCTTAATGGGACGAGTTAAGGAGGGCTTCAGGTGAGGAGAGGAGTTTTCTCCGGGCAAGCGAAAGGGATGCTCTCTAAACCAAGTAGGACGAGATAGCCAGGGACTTTGACGAAAAAGAATAGCTCGAAGTAATAGTTCCCAAGCGGGTAAACAAAATATAGAAAATGAGAGGATCGGTAAAACTTCATTGAATTTTTTTTGTTTGAAGGCTACCGCTGCCCAATGGAGACGTAAATAGGCAATAACATGGTTGAATTTAGGGATATTCTCCTGATACTGAGGCGCGACACAATCATAAATCTTTTGCTTCATTAAAATATTGGTTTCCAGTCGCTTTCGTAAGGAGAGCTTATGATTTAAAGCTCCATCCCAAATCGTTCGATAGGCTAGGCATTTATTGACAAAAATGGCATCCCCCAACTGAGAGATTTTGATCCAAGAGTCAATATCGTCACAGTTTCCGTCAAATTGAGAGTCCCATCCTCCCATTTCCAAGAATGCCGATCGCTTAAATGCAACCTGAACTGGAGTTCCAAAGGGAACAATCTCTAAGAGCATTCCATAATGAATATCTTCTTGAGGAATCACAAAGGCTCTCCCCGGGCCAGCCCGAGGAGTTCGATGGAGTGGGTGCCCGTCGGGATCGACTTGTTCAGCCTGACAGGAACAAATGACTGCCTTGGAATTTTGCTGAATAGCACGCCGCATTTGCCGGATACAGTTACTGTCGAGATAGTCATCATCGTCGAGGGGTTTAATCCAATCTCCTGATGCGAGCTTAACGCCTGAATTCATACTCGCCGAATGTCCAGAGTTACTGGCATTACGATGGTAAATGAGACGAGTATCACCGTCGGCAATTAACTGTTGCTGCAACTCCTGGACATAGGTTTGGGTCTCATCACTAGAACAGTCATCAATCACCACGACTTCACAGGGATAAGATTGCGCCAAGCTGGTCTCGATCGCTCGTTTAAGAAGGGCTAACCGGTTATAAGTTGTGATGACGATGCTAAATTGCATTAGTTACAGCGGTAAATTGTGAGTGATTGCACATTAACCGTACGTTGTGACGTCTCGGGGTCTGAATCTTCCCTCTAGCATTTGGCCGTTGCGTGGGAGATGCTCGGAACTTAATGACAGCGACTGAGGGAAACATGACGGCAACAAAACTAGACCGAGATGTCTTAATTGTAAACGGTACTGCCACTAAGTGGGTGACCCCCCCCATCCCCCAAACAGGATTTTGTGGTATCGCCCTAGGTTGAGGTGGGATGGGTTTGGCCAAATTCGATGATGGGAATTGCTCTAAGACCCATCCGGGCCATCAGGCTCCTCTGACATCAGGCTCCTCTGACAATTGTGCGTCCAACGTAGGCAGCCAAGCGTCCGGACACTTGAGAAAATGTTAGGTCTCCCGACAGAAGTCGAGCCGCCACTTCTGTGGCATCAGGACGCTGAACGATATGAGTAAAACACCAGTGAGGAAAGCGATAGAAACAGCCAGCCAGGAGTCGTGCGGCATCAAAGTTTAGAGCTACCTCCTGATGGAGACGTCGACTGTACTGATGGGCCTGGCCGCAGGCGATCGCCTCAGCAGCAATCACCCCGCTTTTAATCCCATGCAGGATACCATCCCCGAAAAAGGGATTCACTAATCCAGCGGCATCTCCTACCAATAAAACCTGTCCCTTAGAAGTTTGTCGAGGTTCCCGGCCCTGCCACAGAGGTAGAGGATGGGCGTAAAGGGGATAAGACGCACCCTGAGGATTGAGCTGAAACTGGGAACAATAGCCCTCAATCACCTGTTCCAACTCCTGACGCAGACGGCGGAAGTTCCCCTGTTGGCCCCGAGGGGGATAAAACACCCCGGCACCGATGTTGAGGCTATCTCCCTTGGGAAAAATCCAACCATAGCCGCGCGAGACAGCGCCATAGTCTAGGTGGGCAATATCTGGACGGAGATGAGGATGACGCGAGTCCCAATCATGGGGAAGTTCTGTTTCTAGGGCAAAGGCCAAACGCCGCCGCGATCGCAGGTTCACCGCCTTAGCCACCACCCCATTGGCCCCATCAGCACCAATCAGATGACGCGATCGCCCTGTCCAGGTGGTTTGGCGAGACGTTCCCAAGGTCGAGGCCTGCACAGTCACCCCCTGATCCTCAACTTGGAGCGATCGCAGTACCAAGCCATCGCGAACCGTCACCCCAGCCGCTGCTGCTTGGCGCACTAAGGCATTATCAAACTGAGGTCGCTGTACCATCCACAAATCCAGGGAAGACCCCCCAGAGGCGCCGGAAATCCCCGGACGACACACAGCCCCGAGATGGCCCTGTTGAAACTTCCAGGTGTGATAGAGATAGCGAACCGAAGTTTCCACCACTCCCTCAGGGATCCCCCCAGGCAGCCACTGGCCCACCCGTAAGGGCATTCCCCCACCGCACGGCTTATGACGGGGCAGTCGCTGCTTCTCAATCAGTGCCACCCGTAACCCTGCCTGAGCCGCTTTGAGTGCAGCCGTGGCCCCGGACGGACCCCCCCCACAGACAATCACGTCATAATTTGATGACATACTGAGTTTACTCCCCTTCAAACGGTGATACTCCCAAAAACCTATTTAACGCCTTTGCAGTTCCGCATTTTAAGCAAATTGAGCCGTGCATTCCCCAAAAAGCTCCCTAGAGTTTCCGGACGAGTTCCCTGGCTCTTTTTCCCTGCAAGCCCTCTTGATGCCATTGGTTATCCTAGTATTAGTCGATTCATTGGCAGGGTGCTTCTGAGGGGTTCAAAGACGGTCGACTTGCATTTTCTGACGATTTCTGGGAAGATTTGGCTAGAATAAAAGCGTTAGCGTTAGATACATGCGGTAACCCCCATGACCCTATCACTTAGACCTTGCAAACCTCTATTAAGCTGAGAGATCCATGGTTTTTTCAGTAATGGCTCTTCCCCTGTCACCGACGAGTGGGCGTGGCCAAGGGACAATCAGTTTCGCTTCGACGCTTTATCTGTGTCCGATTCTTGACCTTCTTCTCAGCGAAATTCCTCCTGACTTAGAACCCGAAATCCGTTTAGGACTTCAAGAAGCCCTCGTCAACGCAGCCACCCACGGCAATCAACTCGATACCCAGAAAACCATCGCTGTTCGCTTTTGGGCCAGCAAAGACGTGTACTGGTGGACAATTTGCGACCAGGGAGCCGAACCCTGTGGACAATGTTGCTGTGAACGCATCAATCACGACTTGCCGGAGGATAGCTCAGAATGTGGACGGGGCTTTTACATCCTTCGGCAGATTTTTGACCGGGTGGAATGGTATCCCCACCAACGAGAACTGCACTTAGGCAAATGTATTCCCAAACTGCGCCGTCGTAGTGACGACTAGCGGCGATCGCCATGTTGCGGACAAGGGGGCGCAGAAATCGAGCGATTCAGCCAACCCACGGCGTACTCAAGACGAGGGAGAGCCTCTTGGGGATGATTCTTGAGCAAAAAGACTAAAGCGGCTGCCAGTTGCTCCTGGGCGCGAACAGAGCGGTTAGACTTGAGACGATGCCAATCCCGTTCTGGAATCGCCAGACGCTCAGCTAAGGCCTGAGCCAGTTCTAAGGTGTCCAACTCCTCAAGTGTCGGGCTAGGAGTCTGACGGGACGTAGATGAAGACGATACAGTCATGGTAAATAGGAAGCGCAAAGGGTCATTATCTCCTATTCTGACACGTCTAATCGGGTTGGCAACCCTAGCTAGGTCCCAATCGTTCCAGAAATGGGTCAATCTTTGATAGCGTAAATTACAAATCTGATTTGCCCATACCTTCATGCCTTCCCATCGCGATCGCCCCCCTGAACCCTCCCCCCCCAACGGTAATCCTGAAGCCGGTAACCCTGGACTAGAGGAAGACTTACAGGAGCTAGAAACAGCCTTAGAGCAATTTAAACATCGCTATGCACAAGTTAAAGGCGATCGCCAACAACAACAAACCCTACAACAGCAATTGCAGCAAATTCAGCAACAACTGCAAGACCTAGAACTACGTCTAGAGAGTCAACTCTTCTCCTGGCGGGAGTTACGAGAACCCTTTTGGCAGGCTCTGCGCTTCCTAGGCTTAGGCATTGTTGTAGGCTGGATATTAAAATCATGTGCCAGTTGACAGACTCCGCCACCGCTTAAGCTATGGAACACCGCAAAATTCTGGATATTCTACGCCACGGTCACCCCGACGAGACTGTGATTGTTCGGGGTTGGATTCGCACCAAACGGGATCTCAAAAACTTTAGCTTTATCGAACTCAACGATGGCTCAGCCCTGGCCAATCTACAAATTGTCCTCGATCCAGAGGTCGCCGGGCCCGAACTCCTCAAACACCTCAACACCGGAGCCTCCGTTGAAGTTCAAGGAGCCCTGGTGGACTCTCCCGCCAAAGGACAACGCCTAGAACTGCAAGCCCAAAACATTCATCTCTATGGCGGCGTTGACAGCGAAACCTATCCCCTTCAGAAAAAACGCCATTCCTTTGAATTTCTGCGAACCATCGCCCACCTGCGATCGCGCACCAACACCCTCGGCGCCGTCTTCCGGGTTCGCAACAGTGCCGCCAACGCCGTGCATCAATTCTTCCAAGAGCGAGGCTTCCTCTGGATTCACACCCCTATTCTGACCAGTAGCGACTGCGAAGGGGCCGGCGAACTCTTTAACGTCACCCAACTCGATCTGGCCAACATTCCCAAAACCGAGAAACAAGCCGTCGATTACCAACAAGACTTTTTTGGCAAACCCGCCTATCTCACCGTCAGCGGCCAACTCGAAGCTGAAGTCATGGCCATGGCCTTCAGTAACGTCTACACCTTCGGCCCCACCTTCCGCGCCGAAAACTCCAACACCTCACGCCACCTAGCAGAATTTTGGATGATCGAACCGGAAATGGCCTTCTGTGACCTCAACGGGGACATGGATTTGGCCGAGGACTTCCTCAAATTTATCGTCAACACCGTTCTCAACACCTGTCCCGAAGACCTAGAATTTTTCAATCAGCGCATTGATAAAACCGTTCTCAGCCGGGCCGAAGCCATTATCAACAACGACTTTGAGCGGCTCACCTACAGCGAGGCCATCACCCGACTCGAACAGTCCAACCAGTCCTTTGAATTTCCCGTTGAATGGGGGATCGACTTACAATCAGAACATGAACGCTACCTCACCGAGCAACTCATCGGTAAACCGGTGATCCTCTATGACTACCCCATTGGCATCAAAGCCTTTTATATGCGTGCCAATGACGATGGGCGAACCGTTGCTGCCATGGACGTCCTGGCCCCGCAAATCGGTGAAATCATCGGCGGTTCTCAGCGCGAAGAACGACTCGATCGACTCCAGGAGCGTCTCCAAGCCAGTGGACTAGATGAACAAGACTACTGGTGGTATCTCGATTTACGACGCTATGGAACCGTTCCCCATGCCGGATTCGGACTGGGATTTGAGCGTCTGGTGCAATTTATTACCGGTATGAGCAACATTCGCGATGTCATCCCCTTCCCCCGAGCGCCGATGAGCATTGATTTCTAAGACGTCCTTTCTAAAACGTCCTAATCTCGCCCGTCTGGAGCGTCCGAAGTCCCCGCAGTGCCCATCCCTCAACTGTCAACTGTTCACAGCAACCATGACTGGTAATTCTCCCCCTCAGACCGGTAATACCGAGGCTCGTGTCACCCGCACGGTGACCCATCCCCGTAAAGCCATCAAGCATCTTGTCAGTAAGCAAGTCTCTGGGTGTCTCACTGTTGGCGATCCCCAGGATCCACAGGTCAGTTGGCAAGTGTTTCTTCGAGCCGGTAAGCTCACCTATGCCACCAGCGTGACGGGCAAAACGGAACGTCTACAATGTTTAATCCGCACCATTCAACCCAACCTGGCCCAACTCGAATTTAGTGACAGCGAGAATGAATATCCCCAACTCTGTCGTTGGTGGCATGGTCAGGGCTTGCCTATGTCTAAACTGCGTCAGTTGCTGATGCGCTTGAGTTTGGAGGCCTTGGTTCATGTCTTGGCACTTCCGGAGACAGAAATTGAGTTTTCCAAGGGGTCTAAAGTCGATCCGGTGTTAATGGAAACCCCCTTATCAGAAATTCCCGCTCCCCTATGGCAAATGGCCCTGCAATGGCAACAATGGCGTAAACAACTGCCGTCGCCTTTTGTCCATCTCTATCTTCCGGATCAGCAACAGGTGCGTTTTCGGGCTGGATGTCATCGGTGTCCAGTTCCTGTACGCTCGGCCCATGAGCCAGATCAACTGATTCAAGCCACCGCCAGCATTTTTCGCAAGCAGCTTTCCCTCTATCAGATTTCTAACTTGCTCAAGGTGTCGGTACAAACTCTGGTGGCCTGGGTTCAACCCTTTCTCAATGAGGGAATTCTGGTTACCCAAATTGAAGCCCCCCCGGCCGCAAGTTCTGATCCCCCAGCCAAAGCCGGTAAATCGCCGACTCCCAATAAACCTGAGGTTCGACCCCTGATTGCCTGTATTGATGATAGTAAAACCATTCAAAAGCAGGTGCGAGGAATTCTCTCATTGTCAGGCTATGAGGTGTTAGGAATTACAGAACCCGCGCAAGCCTTAACGGCGTTGGTTCGCCAAAAACCAGCGGCGATTTTAATGGATGTCAATATGCCAGATATCGACGGCTATGAACTCTGTAGTATGCTGCGGCAATCTCGACAACTGCGAGAGATCCCGATTATCATGCTCACCGGACGGGATGGTATTCTCGATCGCATTCGGGCGAAAACTTTAGGGGTCAATTTCTACCTAACCAAGCCCTTTCATCCAGAACATTTAGTAGAATCCATTGGCAAAGTATTACAAAATAATCCCGTTGATGTCTAAGGGGAGAGCATGGAACGAGATTACTTTAAAATTCGAGTTTCAGGAGACGTGCGGGTCGCGTTGCCCTTAGATTCTATTGATGCGGCCTTACAAATTGATCGACAATTGATTTGTCCTATTCCTGGGGTCATGCCCAGTTTATTGGGGGTCATCAATCGCCAGGGAGTTTTGACCTGGGTGTTGGATACCAGTCAATTTCTAGAACTTCCCTCGGGGCGATCGTCGCAACGGTTAAATTTGCCCGGTCAGGCGGTGAAAGCCTTATTATTAACCCGCGCTCATAGCTCATACGACGGGAAGACGGAAATGGGGAACAGGGAACAGGGAACCGATCATCTAGAATCTGTACCAGAGGAGTCTGTGAGGGAAACTCCCTCCGCCAACGAGGGTGGCTCCGATCGAGGTCGCCGACGAAGTGCTAATCGACAAGGGCAAACCGTGGCCTGTGTGGTCTCGGAGCTAGAAGGAGTCTTCACCGCCTCGCGATCGCATCGAGTGACTCAGCGACTTAAACCCAGACTCCAACCGCTCTTGTCCCAAGTGGTCTATGACGGTCGCCAGGGGGTGGCGGTCTTAGACCCTCAAGCGTTGTTAGATGCCCTACAACGGCATCCCTTATCCTGGCGTCGCTCAAACCGAGGCGCTGATCTCAGACGCCCTCATCTGTCCTAAATTATGGCTCAACCCTACTCCGACCTCAGCCCCAATGTAGACCCAGATACCGTCAGTTCCACCCATTCCCTGGACTTGCTGGATTTGTTATTGAAAGCGAATCAATTTGAGCAAAACGGGGAAATCGATCGCGCACAGGAGCTGTACCAGCAGATTATTGACCAAGATCCCAATGGAGTTTGGGGACAAAGTGCGCGTAAGGCCCTAGGGGATAGTCCTCAGGGGGATGAACCCGCCGATACTCAGTTTGGGGAGCAGAATCCCCTCTCCTCCCCCGTGACGGTCACACAGGTCGCCAGCAGTCCTCTGCCAATGCCGCCCCAAATGCGCCCCAAGCGGCGGGGACTCTCCCTAGGGGCAAAACTCAAACTGATGGCGATCGCAGCGGCCATCATCCCTCTCGCCACCGCTGGATTGGCTAGTCTCTGGCTCTCCCCAAGCCCCCAAGATCCCCTAGGACCTCCACTCGATCCTGCCCTAGAGGATCTGCCCCTAGATCGTCAACTTGAAGAGCAGCTAGAGCGTCCTAGCTTGCCCTCCGGTCGTCCCAGCCTGCTAATTTGGCTGCTGGCTAGTAGTAGCGCCCTCGTGACCCTGGGCCTGATCTTGCCCCGCTTGCATCGTTGGGGAGAACAACTCGGGGCGATCGCCGACTATAGCGAAGCCGTGAACCAGGAAAACCCCCTGGCCCGCTTAGATATGACCCCCAGCGATAACGAAATTGGCATCATTGCCGAACAAATCCGGGAGATGATCGATCGCCTCACCTATCAAGGGGAACGAGTCAAACAACTCGAACGACAGCGCGATCGCGAGCATTACCAACAGCAACAGCACAAACAACGGCTGCAACAACAAGCCATGGATCTGCTAGAACGGCTCGAAGCCACCCGTCGCGGCAACCTCACCAGCCAAGCTCCCCTCAGTGACGGAGCCATCGGGGCGATCGCCGACGCCTACAATGCCACCCTAGCCGCTCTACGTCGCAGCCTTAGTCCCATGAGCCAAGTGGGCGATCGCCTCCAAGAGCGAGGCCAAACCAGCCATCTGGCAGCCCATCACCTCCTAGGACAGGTGACACAGGAATGCCAAGATCTCGAAAACGCCCGCCTAAACGTCCAGGCTATCAGTTCCAGCTTCAGCCAACTCAGCCAACGTCACAAGGATATCAGGACCTTGGCTCAGCAGATCAGCCAAACCGTCGCTGAGGGCGCTCAAGAGCGTTCCGAAGCAGCCACCAGTATCGATGCCCTCCGCAGTACCGTCGCCAACAGTTCCAAAAAAGCCAAACGCCTGGCCGAATCTGCCCAGGAAGTCTCACAAATCCTGACCGTTGTCTTTGGCATTTCCGAACGGGCCAATCTCCTGGCCTTTAACGCCGCCATCGAAGCAGCCCGCGCCGGAGAGCGAGGTGCCGGATTTCGCCAAGTTGCCGACGATGTCCGAGGCCTAGCGGTACAAATTGGTGAGTCGACGGCCGATATTGAACAGCTCATCAATGGCATTGCCGCCGAAACCGCCGAAGTCCTGGATGTCTTGGAAGTGGGAACGAGCAATGTCGTCAATAGTACCCGCTGTGTCCAACAAACCCAAAGCCGTCTCCAGGAGGTGATGGACCTCTCCCACGCCATAGAAACCGCCTTAGAAGCGGATTTAAAGGCTCAAGCCCCGGATCACGATGATTTTGAGACCCTTACCCCAGTCATGGATGCTCTCTATAGCCAATCCTTAAGTACCGTTGAGGAAACGGGTCAGCTTCTGACCTATCTCCAGCAACTGGTTCAAGATATTGAGATCCTCCAGTCTGCCGTGGGAAAATTTCAACTTGAGTCGTCCCCGGCCCAGAGCCAGTAACAGTCCAGGGGGACTATCCCTAGACCCCCCCAGGACGGATAAGAGCGTTTCCCAGTCTGATGAGGTACACCTTTTCTAGATGATCTGTTCCCTATTGCCTATTGCCTACTGCCTAGGGCGTCCACAAGGGCGCGCCCCTACGTCTTTTCTACTGCCTAGGGCGTCCACAAGGGCGCGCCCCTACGTCTTTTCTACTGCCTAGGGCGTCCACAAGGGCGCGCCCCT
>SMDP01000509.1 GCA_012911965.1 Geitlerinema sp. P-1104 | reverse complement strand
GTAAGCATTCAGGTGGGGGGGCTTGACAAGCGGGAAGAAAGGAGTAGCGTAGAGCCATGAAGAGCCGATTGCCGAAAATTCCCAAAGACCGAGAAACGCTAGAAAAGCGGACCAAATCAGTTCTAGTGGAGATGGTGCTGCAACAGCAAGCGGTACTCGAAGAACTTATAGCGGAAGTCGAACGGCTCAAAGGAATCATCGACAAGGATAGCCAGACCTCCTCCAAGCCCCCCTCAAGCGACCTCATCCGCCGCTCCGAGAAAGTCAAAGAGAAAGCGGAGTCCGAGCCATCAAAGCGAAAACCGGGAGGACAACCGGGACATAAAGGGAAAACCCGCAAAGGATTCGGACGCATCGACCGCTACGAGAGAATCGAGCCTCAAAGTTGCCCCGAGTGCGGTGGAACTCACTTTCAAGCCAGTGCCGCTACCCTCACACGCTCAGTCGTCGCCCAACTGGTCGAACGCCCCATCGAAATTGTTGAGTACCAACAAGTGCGGCGAATCTGCGGTCAATGCGGAGTCCGAGTCTCGGGAGAGTTACCCGAAGGCATCATCCCCGGACAAGACTTATCGGCGAAGTTGCAAGGATTGTTAACCTGGCTGGGACATTACGGACATCTCTCCTACGCCAAACAACAAGAGTGGTTGTGGGAGTTCGCTCAAATCCACGTGGGCACGGGAACCCTAGAAGCCACCAGTCGGCGAGTCGCCGAGGCAACGCTTCAACCCGTTGAGGCCTTAAGAGAGTGGATTCGCCAGCAACCGAGCGTCCACGCCGACGAGTCTCCCTGGCTCGTCAACGGTGTTAAAGAATGGCTGTGGACACTCTCGGGAAAAGGCTATAGCTTTTTCCATGCCGGCGACACACGCTCGCGAGCCGAACTCGAAGAGTTACTCGGTCAGAGTTTTGCCGGAGTTCTCATCTCCGACGATTTCAGCGTCTACAACGGCTACCCGGTCAGCGCCCAACAGAAATGCTTAGCTCATCTGCGCCGACACTTTCAACAGGTCGTGCGCCTGAAAAGGCCTCAGCAGAAGCAATTAGGAGAAGCCTTCGTCTCACTGATTGATGAGGCCTTCGGCGAGCATCGCCATTGGCGAGAGACCGGCGATGCGGCTCGTTATGCCACTTGGGCTGCCTCTTTCAAAGAGAAGGTCACTCAAGCCATTGACACTTGGTGGTCTCGAGCCGGTTCTGCCGCCAGATTGCTGTTGAAGTCTTTGACCAACAAGGCTCATCAATGGTGGTATTTCCTCGACCACCCTCAAGTGCCGCCCGATAACAATCGCGCGGAAAGGTCGTTGCGTCTGGCGGTGACCAAGCGCAAGGTGGCTGGTGGCTCCCGTTCCTGGAACGGATTTCGCCGCAGTGCCACCCTGCTGACGGTGATTCAAACTTGTCGCGCTCAGGGTCGTTCGGCGGTTGAGTTTTTCGAGCGGGCGCTTGCGCTTGGTGTTCGAGGACGCTCTCACGAGCTGTCTTTGATTCCGGGGTCTGATTAAGCCGGGAATTTTGTCAATCCCCTACACCTGAATGCTTAC
>SMDP01000508.1 GCA_012911965.1 Geitlerinema sp. P-1104 | reverse complement strand
GATGGGGATGTGCAGCTAAAAATTCCTCTAAACGAGTTTCTAAAAATTGGCTGAGGTCTTCAAATAAACCCACGATACTATCCTTTAAAACTGTTGTCCGACGTAGATGGTTCGGGTTTCACCGTTGCGGCGCATGGAAACGCGATCGCCGGTGACTTCGGTTAGGGTCCAACCACTATCACCCACCGGCTGACCAATATCAATCCAGCGGGGGGACCCGTTGACTTCAAACAAGGCGGCGGGCCGTTGACCTTCGCCTCGTTCGAGAGTCCCGACTAGGGCATAAATTCCCGCAGGAGCGGCGGCGGTTCGTTGTTCCCTGGGAGGTTGTGGGCTGGGATCAGGCTCCTTCTCTGCGGGAGAGGGGGTGGCTGTGGCCGCACTGGAGGGGGCTGGGGGAATTTCCCGGAGGACTGGGGGAATTTCGGGAGGCTGTACGACAGCTTCATCTTCGTCTGCGTCACTGTCGGCTACGGAAGCATCTCCACTAGCGAGATCAGGAAGAGGGACAGGGGTGGTTGAGACTCGTTCTAAGGCGTTGGCGATACGAGTCAGGGATTGGGCTACCGCATCAGGAGAGGTGCCATCGACGGGAATTTGTAGGGTTCCTGTCTCGGTGGGAGATATGGGTACAGGAGGTTCTAGGGTATCGGGCAAGGCTTGACGATTTTCAATGCGATCGAGGGCCTGGCCCATGTAGGCGATAAAATCTTGATCGGCTGCGCGTCCAGAATTGTTACTCACCGGGGCGGCAGGGCTACTACTGGTTTCGGTTGGGGTAGAATCTCCGCCAAACCACTGACTGAAATAGCCACGATTGAAGAGCCATAAACCCAAGACTACGGCGAGGGAGACAAACGCGCCTCCGAGGAGAAGGCGATCAAACCAGAGTAAGCTTTTATCCTCAGCGCGTTTTCCCTGGGAGTTAATGGCCACCTCAACCGAGGCAGACTCAACGGCTGGGGGTTGCATCGCCGGGGCGACGAGGGGCTGCACCACAATCGGGGGGACTTGCAGGGGTTTCAGGGCGATGGGTTTGTGGTTCGCCGGTTCTTGGGGCAGTTCTTGGCTGCGATCGAGCATTTGATCGACGTCTCGGAACACCTCATTCAAGAGGCGATCGGCATCGGCTTGACCGTGGGGGTTGATTGGGCGATCGCGTTGGTCGGTTGGCATAGGAGTGGAGCGGTTATCCGACATGACGGTAGGTTCGAGAGTCGATCAGTTACTTCCCCAAATTATAGAGCATCGTTTCTCTAGGGGAACACCTCCTTCTTAAATACAACCTCAGGGATGAATTTGTCCGAGAATCAAGCGTAGGCGATCGTAATCATCCTTGAGCAGTAAACTTAAGGTTCGCCCTGCCCGAACCAACCACTCTCGCTCCGTTTTACGAATTTGGTAAATCTCACGAATCGCTGCCGCCGTCAACGCCTCAACCGGCGCATTTCCCACCTCTAACAGCGTCCGTAGGAAGTCTAACCCCTCACTGAAGTCAATCACCTCCTCCGGCGTGCAATAGGCCACCCCTTGGTGAATCTGGGGAGG
>SMDP01000507.1 GCA_012911965.1 Geitlerinema sp. P-1104 | reverse complement strand
ACCCCCGGCTGAAGCACGGGGGCTTCGTGCCCTCCCCTTCAGGTAGCTGACCAGCTTAAGCCTTAACTGGCTACGTTTCCTTCGGAACGCTGCGCGAACAGAGCAAGAGTTAAAGTTCCTACCCGGGAATGCGTGCTAGTTCCCGGCACTAGAACCGAATCGTTAAACAGTCCTAAGGGGTTAAGACAGTGCGATTGGGAAAGTACCGACTCTGAACATTAGCGAAGCCAACGTTACGAGAAATCAGAAGCGACGCAACAATGTCTAACCATGTTTTCGTTTTAGATAGCAACCGCAAGCCGCTGACACCCTGCCAGCCCGGGGTAGCACGGTCACTACTCAAAGCCGGGAAAGCCTCGGTATTTCGACGCTACCCATTTACCATTATTCTCAACAAAGAGGTCGAGGCTAATCCTGAACCCCTCGAACTGAAATTAGACCCAGGCTCTAAAGTCTCGGGAATGGCCCTGAAGCAAGGGAATCAAATTATCTTTGCTGCCGAGTTGCAGCACCGGGGAGAGCCGATTAAAAAAGCACTGCTGTCTCGTCGTCAACGGCGACGTTCTCGACGAAACCGCAAGACCCGATATCGGCCGGCTCGGTTCTTGAATCGGACTCGGAGCCAGGGTTGGTTAGCTCCGAGCTTGCAGCATCGGGTGGATACTCTAATGACCTGGGTTAACCGATTCCGCAGACTTGCCCCAGTTGGCAGCATGGCTCAAGAGCTAGTACGGTTCGACTTGCAATTGATGGAAAACCCTGAGATATCAGGTGTTGAGTATCAGCAGGGAGAATTACAAGGCTATGAAGTCAGGGAATACCTGTTGCAGAAGTGGGACCGAACCTGTGCTTACTGTGGTGCTCAAAATGTGCCGCTTGAAGTTGAGCATATTCAGCCCCGGTCTAAGGGTGGCTCTGACCGGGTTTCTAACCTGACCCTGGCTTGCCACTCATGCAATCAAGCCAAAGGCCATGGGGACATTCGGGATTTTTTATCGGGCCAGCCAGATTTGCTGAGTCGTCTTCTCAGGCAGGCCAAATCACCCCTTAAAGATGCGGCGGCCGTTAACTCGACCCGATGGGCCTTGTTCAAGGCTCTCAAAGCAACAGGACTCCCAGTCACCACAGGAACGGGGGGACAAACGAAGTTCAATCGACTGAGGCTCAACCTACCTAAAGCTCACTGGCTTGATGCTGCCTGTGTTGGACCCGTCGACTCACTCGACGTTATGACGTCAAAGCCGTTGCTGATTCGAGCGAAGGGGCATGGAACTCGTCAGATGTGCGGGACGGATAAGTATGGATTCCCTACTCGTCACCGCTCACGGATTCAGGTTCACAAGGGCTTTCGGACTGGCGACATCGTGGCCGCCACGGTTACCGCCGGCAAGAAAATTGGTTCCTACGTGGGACGGGTTCTCTGCCGTGCCTCGGGCAGTTTTGATATTACCACCGCCTCGGTAAGGGTGGCAGGCATTAGCCACAAATACTGCAAACCCATTCACAGAAAGGATGGTTACGCCTATGCTTGAAACATTGACGGGGACT
>SMDP01000506.1 GCA_012911965.1 Geitlerinema sp. P-1104 | reverse complement strand
GAATGGAGGATATAGGCGGCGTAGCGGGGCCTTCCCCAACCTTGGGACCAGGGACGATATTGCACCAGTTCCACCAACGCCGAATCATTCGGAATCAATGCCTGAACTGCCTCGATTTCAACGGGTTCCGTTGTCACTCGGAACTCGGCACTACGACGAGATAGGTCATCTTCCAACTGTTCCACCCGTTGACGGAGGGTGTCTATCTCAGAGCGATAAATGTCAGGGTCTTGGTTCCCTAAACCGGCATAGAGGCGAGTCGCGAGTTGAGTTTGGGCATTGGTGTACTCGTCCAGAAGGGGAGTCAGTTCGGGGCTAAGGTTATCTCGTAAGAGTTGTTGCGTCTCGGTCACGGCATCGAGGATGCGTCCTTTGCGGCGTAAGACTGTGGTTAGGGCGAGATGTGCTGCCTCGGGATGGTCTAGGGCATCTTGGAGATGGAGGGAGAGAGTTCGATGAGTTGTGTGGGTGAGGGTGGCGATATAGGCTTGTTTACGTGCTTCTGAGCCAATAGCGAGATTCTGGGCTAGGTTGGATTCTTCAATCCCTAAGCCTCGTTGGAGAAAACTCAGGCTTTGAGATATGTTTCCTTGGGCTTGGTAGAGTCCAGCCAAATTATTGAGGCTGGTGGCGACACGGGGGTGAGACTCTCCCAGGGCGGTTTCTACGATTTCCAGGGCCCGGAGGTAGAGAAGTTCGGCGGCATCATAGTTTCCCTGGTCACTGTAGAGTGCTGCCAAATTATTGAGGCTGGTGGCGACATGGGGGTGAGACTCTCCCAGGGCGGTTTCTCGGATTTCCAGGGAACGGAGGAAAAGAGGTTCGGCGGCATGAAAGTTTCCCTGGTGACGGTAGAGTGCTGCCAAATTATTGAGGCTGGTGGCGACATGAGGGTGAGTCTCTCCCAGGGCGGTTTCCAAGATTTCCAGGGAGCGGAGGTAGAGAGGTTCGGCGGCATGATAGTTTCCCTGGTCACTGTAGAGTACAGCCAAATTACCGAGGCTGGCGGCGACATGGGGGTGAGACTCTCCCAGGGCGGTTTCTACGATTTCCAGGGAGCGGAGGTAGAGAGGTTCGGCGGCATCATAGTTTCCCTGAGCACGGTAGAGTTCAGCCAAATTACCGAGGCTGGCGGCGACATGGGGGTGAGACTCTCCCAGGGCGGTTTCTAGGATTTCCAGGGAGCGGAGGTAGAGGGGTTCGGCGGCATCATAGTTTCCCTGAGCACGGTAGAGTGAAGCCAAATTATTGAGGCTAGTGGCAACATCAGGGTGAGACTCTCCCAGGGCGGTTTCCGAGATTTCCAGAGAACGGAGGAAAAGAGGTTCAGCGGCATCATAGTTTCCCTGGTCACTGTAGAGTCCAGCCAAATTATTGAGGCTGGTGGCGACATCACGATGAGACTCTCCCAGGGCGTTTTTTAGGATTTCCAGGGAGCGGAGGTAGAGAGGTTCGGCGGCATGATAGTTTCCCTGGTCACTGTAGAGTTGAGCCAAATTATTGAGGCTGGTGGCCACATGGGGGTGAGACTCTCCCAGGGCGGTTTCTCGGATTTCCA
>SMDP01000505.1 GCA_012911965.1 Geitlerinema sp. P-1104 | reverse complement strand
TTTGACCCAATTATAGCAGCACATCACGCGCCGCTTTAGCCATCCCCCCGTTACAGTAATTGTCCCCTAACCCCTCGCGCTCGTGGCGACTGTAGCCATACCTAGAAAGGGAGCCAGATTTTCTCTCCATATCGCGATCGCCCCGTGACAATTCATTATGCCACTGGATCATTTAGGCGATCGCCTGGTTGAGAAACCGAGTGTCTTGAAGACACCCGGTTTCTGGAATGTTGAGCCAAAGTGCTGGGGAAGGTCGTCGCTACAGTCATGGCCGTTGGCGCATCCACCAACAATAGACCAGCGTCAGCAGCAACCAGCCTGAAACCCGATACGTCCCCATCTCACAAACTCGAACCGGAGAAATCGGCACTGGGTTGCTCTGAATTTCCATCACCTCATTGACATAGGGTTCCACGAAATTACTATATGCGTCTTCTAAGGCTTGCCGTTGTTTAAATTTGTCTTGTAGATTAGCCATGACTGACCTCATTTGTGTCTCTGAGGTCAGTGTTTTTTTGGGCTTTAGCCCAATCCAACCAACTGGTTAAATCCTGAAACCCTTGCTAAACTGGCTTTATCTGGTTTGGGCAACTCTCCCGTTTGGGGAAGTTTCCCCAAGCCAGCAGCCGTTTAGGACTGAGGGTCGTCATGGTGCGGAAATCGGGTCAGCCTTTCAAAAAAAGCCGCAAGTATGGAGAAAGCGCGGACGACTTGCAAGACCGTCTGGACTTCGTAGCGGCGTTGCTGGCCCTGGCTGATGAGGAAATCACGATTCCCTCAGACCAACTCAAGGCACAGTTCAAACTGGAGTGGGTGAAAGAGGACGAGTTGAGGGTGTCTGGCATCATTGAGCAAAAACAGCGCAATGGACAGATTAAGCGGATAGAAAAGGGGATTACTAAGAAGGAGTTAGGGGTTTTATTAGAAACCTATCGCCAGAAACCTATCTTGGAAACGGCGAGAGATGAACTGATTCAAAATGCCCTGGCTTGCCTTCGAGATTTGGGGATTCTTAAGGAGCATGAATCAGCCAAAAATCAAGGATATTGGAAGTTTTCTCTCTGTCTCAAGCATCAAACCAAAAAAGAAGAAAACTTACAGGTTATTCAAGATAAATGGAAAGATTTCTTTGGGAAACTGCCTGAACCTAACCATCCCCCCCAACTCACGGCGACTCTAAAACGCTGCATTTTAGGACTGAAGGGAAGCTACCAACAGGCGCAACAGCAACTCACGGAAATCACCCAAACCCTGCAAAACCTCCTCAAGGATAAAACCCTCTCCATTTCCAAGGTTGAGGAAGGCAGTATTATCCTGATTGTGGAGAGTTCCCAAACGGGGTATGAGCAACTTAAAACCCTGATTGGTCAAGAGATTGCGGGTTTTCCGGTGGAATATGCGATCGATGAATGGCAAGATATCTGCCGTCGGATGTTACTTGACCGGAAACCCTTAACCAGCAATACGGTTGTCGGTCAGGCTTATGGGAACCGCAACTTAATCGATGAGGATTTATTTGTCGATTTAGCCCTGGTGAAACCGAAACGGAGTGAGAACCCAAAACACCCCCAAGA
>SMDP01000504.1 GCA_012911965.1 Geitlerinema sp. P-1104 | reverse complement strand
AACCGTCAGTTAAGCCGCTTAGTCTGTTTGATTAGCCGGAGAATCCCCATCTCTTGCTTAGTGGGGAGTATGTCAATTTTTCTTATTGCCAAAGAGGCCAAAGAGTCCACCGCCCCCTTTATCTGACTTTTTAGTTTTATCAGATTTTTTGGGAGGTTTACTCTTGGGTTTCGTCTGAGGCGCACTGGGCCGGGCCATCATCCGGGTTAGGGTTTTGCGGGCTTCGAGGGCCAGAGGTTCTTTGGGATCGATTTTCAAGGCCTTGGTGGTGTGGGAGTTGGCCATGGTTAGGTTGACTTTGCTCGGTTGCACCTCTTGTTGTTTGAGATACACCAAGGCCAGGAGTCCATGACAACGGCTATTCTCCGGTTCGAGTTTAATGGCATCCTGGAGTTCCTTGCGAGCATGGGCAAAGTTTTTCTGTTCCATGAGCGATCGCGCCCGTTGCAGATACTGTTCCACAAAGGTATTGGTGGAGGCGCGCGGAGGCGGTGGGGGTGCAGCGGTTGGACTGGGAGAGGGGCGTTTAGATGGTTGGGCCCAGCCTTTGTTTTGTTGTTCCCGACGGTAGAGATAGACTAAGTTCAACTCGCTGAGTTCACCCACATAATGCTCAATGCGGTTGAGATCTTGATATTGCTGTTGAGCCAGTTCGCTCACGGCTTTCTGATAGAGGACCTCATAGTTTGCAGTCTCCATGAGACTTTTGGCGATCGCCGACTGGAGTTCCACCTGACTATATTCCTGTTGCAGTCGCTTGGCCAGCATCCGCAGCAAGATAATATAGTCTGACGATTCCCGCTCATTGGAGAACTTGCTGTAGGCGGGGTTCACCAGTTTGGAGAGAATGGATTGAGCCAGATCGCGATTGTCCGCCTGACAGACATCGGGGTGTAAGCAGCGGGCGATATTGAGATATCGTTTGCGAATGGCTTTCGTCTCGGCATCCAAGCCCACCCCGAGAATGGCATGATGATCGGTAAAATCCAGGGTGAATAAACCCCGGTTAAAGTCAAAAGAGAACGACATTTTGTCGTCACCACCTCCCTGCGATAAGTGTCTTGATACCAGTGACGCGGCCGTACCACGTCCCTGGGATACGTGTCTTGATACGAGTGACGCGACCGTACCATGTCTCTGGGATGAGTGTTCTGATACGAGTAACGCCACTGTCTCTACTGTACTGTGCGGGTTGGGGTCTTAGACGGGCGATCGCTCACTGAGGCGGCCAATTCCAGGAAGTTCTCCGAGGGGTTGGACTTCGGCGAGGCGATCGCTTAGGGCAGACTGGAGATGGCCATTGGTGGCCAACAGTCGCCCGGAGGGTAAATCCAGGGGAGATTGGTCATAGGCGGTGACAACGCCCCCAGCTTCTCGTACTAAGACAATTCCTGCGGCTAAATCCCAGGGAGAGAGTCCTCGTTCCCAATAGCCGTCGATGCGGCCACAGGCCACATCGGCTAAGTCTAATGAGGCTGAACCGCCTCGGCGCACGCCCTGGGTGAGATGGGTCAGATAGCAGAATTCTGCATAGTTATTATCATCCCGTTCTCGTCGATCATAGGCGAATCCGGT
>SMDP01000503.1 GCA_012911965.1 Geitlerinema sp. P-1104 | reverse complement strand
CCGTAGAGGCTATCGGGACGCTCGATACTGATGGAGAGGAGGCTGTCGAGGCCGGTGTTGCCGAATAGGAAGTTGTTCCCTTCGGGACCACCGACGATGTAGTCATCGCCGCCACGGCCAGCCATGGTGTCACCACCCACGAAACCGAGAAGGGTGTCATTACCGCCACCGCCGACGAGGATGTTTTGGCCCCCTTCAGAGATGAGGATGTTATCACCGTCATCGGGTGCATCGTCCATGTCGCTACCACCGAAGAGGGTAGCACCACTGGCTTGAGCAACGAGGTAGTCGCTGCCTTGGTCTCCAAACATTAAACCCTGGCCATTTTCATTGACCAGGGTATCGTTACCGGGACCGCCAAAGGCGATGTCGCCGACGCCACGACTGCGGATGTAGTCGTTGCCTGCGTTACCGAAGAGCGTGCTGCCGGGTTCACTGGCATTGAGGGCACTGAGGATGGTGTCATCCCCTTCTAGCCCATCAATTACACCGACAGCAGTACCTTCGAGCAGGTTATCGCCTTCGTCCCCAAGGAGAAGGTTGTCGGGATTTTCTAGAATTGTAGTCACAAGGTTTCATCCTTACTAATGTGTGGATGGACGGCCCTGCAAGGACTGAACGGAGTTCAGACTTGCGCTTACGCTACCCCGATTCCATCTGAATCTAATCAACTGTCAAATGGTTGGGGAGGACCTGCTAATTTAGTCGTTTTTTCCGGAAAAAGAGTTCCCAAACCGAATATATATGCGCCAATGTTTTGTGTTCCCTGTTCCTGGAAGAGCGCAACCACAAGGGATTGCCCCTACGTTTAATTAATTTCAATCTCGAAGGGAAGCCGCATGTATAAGCCTCGGGGGTCGTTGTAGGTGGACAGTTCGCTTAACTGGCTTTCCATTTGCTGACGGAAACTCTCTAAGGGTTCAGGTAAGACAACTTGACTGGAGGTGCCAAAGAGTTCTTCTAGGAAACGTTCGGCGAAGGGTCGAGTGCGGGGATATTCTTGAAGGGTCCATTCGTCGCCTAAGTCAGCGGCTTCGGCGGCGACTTCGATCGCCATTTGTAGCCCCCCAACTCGATCAACTAATCCTACACGCTCGGCGGCTAACCCTGACCAAATACGACCTTGGGAAGCGGCTTCAACCTCATCCATGGATAAGTCTCGCCAGTCGGAGACTTCAGTTACAAAACGTTGATAAATTTGGTTGACAAATTGCTCTAAAATTGCTAATTCTTCTGGATTCTTGGGACGGGAAATGGTTTGAGTATTGGCTAGAGGAGAGGTCTGCACGACATCCCAACTAAGACCGACATTTTCACTGAGATCTTCGATATTAAAGAACAGACCAAAGACCCCAATTGAGCCGGTAATGGTATTGGGTTGAGCGATAATTTCGTTGGCAGCCATGGAAATCCAATAGCCCCCGGAGGCGGCAACGTTGCCCATGGAGACGATGACGGGCTTTTCCTCTCGCAGCAGTTCGAGTTCTTCTTTGATGACTTCGGAGGCGATCGCACTTCCACCAGGACTATTAACTCGTAATACAACGGCCTGAACATCATCATCAAGCCGTAAATCCCG
>SMDP01000502.1 GCA_012911965.1 Geitlerinema sp. P-1104 | reverse complement strand
GAACATATTGTGTAAATAGGGATCCCGTCTCGGACACGAGGGCGAGACTGATTTGCTGTTCCGGTTGGGCGATCGCCACTTCTGCCTCAATCTCGGGCTGAACGTCCGGTTGAGCCTCACTCAGAGGTGGGGGGATAGTATCGGGGGGCATCAAGGCTAACTCAGCGGTATCCGCCTCGGGAACCAACAGAGCTGTCAGGGCTAACAGGGCGGGGGAAGTGCTCATAAGCCGTAATCCGTCATCTACAGAAGTGCTAGTTGCATCTTACGGATGGGGTGGACTCAATCCGGATTGTTCCCAATCCCCCCGAAAGGAAGAAGACAGAATCCGGATAATGGGACAAATGGTCTGAATTGATGAGTGGGCCAATCAGGGGTAGGGTTGAAGACTTCTTAACCGGGGTCACACCCTTCACTCCTAACTGGTTCTGTCGGGGGGGCATCCAAACGTCATCTTATTTTTCATTGATACTCATGCTAAAACTCGGAAACTTTTATTAAAAAAATACGATCTAAGATCCTATGCGATTTGTGTTTTATCGGTGATTTAATCTTGTATGACTACCTCAATCTTGTTGCCGCCTTATTTCACAAATCTCCGCTTTTCGGGTTAGGTGGTAATTGAAAATTGGTATGACCATAGGAGTGAAACCTTAGTATGTCCCTAATCGAAAATCCTACGACTCCAAGTAGCTCTGAACCAAATGAAGATGGAGGATTGAATATTGTCGGTCAAACCGACGAAAGTAATCAACTCAATGGGAGTGATGGGAATGACCTTCTCCTGGGGTCTGACCCTGCCCTTGGGGCTGATTCGGGTATGGCTGATACCCTCTATGGAGGTGCAGGAGATGATACCATTGCAGGTTTTGGAGGTGATGATAGCCTAGTGGGTGGGGAAGGAAATAACCTCATCTTTGGCGGACAAGGTGATGATACCGTCGTCGGTGGACCCGGTGATGACAGCCTCTATGGCGGTCAAGGTAACGACTATATTATTGGTGGAGATGGCAATAATGTCCTCTCCGGGGATAGTGGCGATGATACGGTGATTGGTGGGAGTGGAGATGACTTAATCTTCGGTGGACAAGGGAATGATTATCTTGTCGGTGGTGGCGGCAACAATACCATCTATGGTGGAGAAGGCAATAACACTCTCATTGGCAGTGAAGGCAATGATTTCTTATCAGGAGACCTCGGCGATGATTACCTCTTGGCTGGGGGCGGTGAAAATACCTTAGTCGGTGGGAATGGTAATAACACTGTCATTGGCGGAGAAGGCGATGACTTAATGTTTGGGAATCAGGGGAATGACTATCTGATGGCGGGTGGAGGCAGTAATAGTCTCTATGGTGGACGGGGTGATGATACCCTCATCGGGAGTGATGGTGATGATATTCTCTCTGGGGATATGGGTGATGATTATCTCTTTGCCGGTGGAGGGAATAACACACTCCTCGGTGGAGAGGGTAACAATACCCTGATTGGTAGCGATGGGGATGATATCCTTGCCGGCCATTCCGGGAATGACTATCTCATGGCTGGCGGGGGAAGTAACAGTCTCTATGGCGGTCAGGGGGATGATAC
>SMDP01000501.1 GCA_012911965.1 Geitlerinema sp. P-1104 | reverse complement strand
TTTCAACATTGTTTAAAATTGCATTTTCTATCATTTTTACTTAAAACCCTGCGTTTCTATGAATGAAGTGAATATCAATGTCAATCCCTCAGCCAGGTTATCCAGAATGACCGAAACCATAATTCTGGTTCCTTTAATACAAGGTTTGCCATGACAAATATTTGGGTTTTTCTCAATTTGTTCTTGCTAATTAATCATGGTTTGCTATTTCCCAATTTTTTAAGCATAACTCATTCTATTTTAGTATCAAACTAACCGGCGACGAGAGTGATATCTGAGCCTGGTCGAAGCGATCGCTTTTCTGACTCCCTGAACTCTGATCCAATAGGACGGCCAACAGGGCAATGACCACGATCCATGCTAGACTTGCTTTTGGGTTTATTCCTAGTCTTTACCTCTTTGTCAAGTACAATTTATACCATTTTTGATGCGTTCACCCTGATCTTCACACCATATATTAAGAATAGTTACAGCCAAGAGCGATGTTTCTGTACATGTTAAACTGAATGAACTGGTATTTTACTTATGAATTTGTCATGGCAAAAGTCGGCAAGCATGAGTCAGAGCGTTATATTGATGGAAGCTACTCAATTCCCACGTTTGTGGCTAAACCAGAAAAATTTGATCCAACCTATGATGTTGCCATATTACGGAGAGGCAAAGACAAAAAACTACATTATTTCACTATTGATGAAGACACAGGACAAGAAGTTAAAATTACACCCGATCAAGCCTGGGGAGATTTTAGAGAACGTCTTTTAGCGAATGCTATGAGCCATGATATTATTCCGGCTTGTCTGAGAATTTTAGAAAGAGATGGATGGGGCGGTTCAACTGTTGAGGCTCGGTTGGATACAGATGCAGACTATATGATTTTTGAATATGAAAAAGATTTTAGAAATCATAAGGGTACGGCTTTACAAGCGATAAAATTACTGCCCCAACATCATGACGATTGGGCAACTCTTATTATCCGTGAATGGCAAGATTCTCAGCCATTTGTACGGTATAATTTACGTCAGTCTGAGTTTACAAGTTTTTATCAGGATCTTGATCAAAGTGATGTTGCAGATCGATTTGTTTGTTTATACGACCCAGAAGAACCACTAAGTATAATTGAATCGTCTTTCACCGATTTAGTGAATAATATGAATTTAGGAAAAGAAGATTGGGAGGAAGAACGGAAGAGCCTGAAATGTGTTATTTATGACCTCATTACAATTGCACCCTGTCGTAGCAATAATCAGCGAGAAATTGATAAACTCAAAGAACTTAAACGCTTAAATGACCAACTCCTCTCAGGTATTTTAGAAGATGTCCTCGATGAAGTTAAAGGTCATCCCAGGTTGCAAGAGGAAACATACTACCTGTTGGATATTGAAAGATTTGTGAGTGAAATTGAGTAACCGGGCTTATCATTGAAAGTTAGCAAAGCTGACAAATTGAAGTTAGACACATTCTCAACTTTCGTCTCTGATTTATCTTTAAACCTCATCTTAACTAAGGTTGTTGAGTCATGAAAGAAATTCATTTTGTTGAGCGAGAGCATGTCCAAAACTTAACCCAAGTTTTCCCTGAGCGGGATGAGTGG
>SMDP01000500.1 GCA_012911965.1 Geitlerinema sp. P-1104 | reverse complement strand
CCTCCTCGGTGTTGTATGTCTGGCTACCCCGAAATCTATAGCCCTAGGGAGATAAGACTGGACATTGATAGAATACCAATTTTCAGAAGTCGTGCCATAGATATCTGTAGGGGCGAACCCTTGTGGTCGCCCTCCTCGGTGTTGTATGTCTGGCAAGGATTTCAAAAAATGGTATAAGAAATATAAAAAAGTACAAAAAACAAAGAGCAAAGCGCAAGAGGACAAGAGTTGATAGGGCTAAGGAGTCCGCGCCACGGCACAACACACCCGAAAACCAAGGTCGTTGTTGCGAAGGTCAGGGGTAGTCCTGGCGCGGTAGGCAGAACGGCAGACCCTAGGGAAGTAAGACCAAGAACCACCGCGCAGCAACTTTGGATTGTTCTGTTGAAGTATCTTAGACAACCCATATTGCCAATCTTTCCATAAATAAGAATAATTCTCGTTATCAAACCAAGGTTGCTCATCACTGCGAGCCTCTTGGTAACTGTCGTGCCAATCGTCTAAACACCATTCCCAAAGATTGCCGTGCATATCATATAGCCCAAAGCCATTAGCAGGAAAACTACCGACGGGGGTGGTTGCCGCGCGATACAATCCTTTTTGACCTAGGCCATAGGTATAGTTTCCGTCATAGTTCGCCAAGTCTGTGGAGAGGGTGTCACCGAAAGAAAAGGGGCTTTTGGTTCCGGCACGACAGGCATATTCCCATTCCGCCTCACTGGGGAGACGATAGTTTTGTCCTGTGGCTTGACTCAAGCGGGCGCAAAACTCGATGGCGTCATACCATGAGACTCGCTCAACTGGGAGTGTATCTCCCTTGAACTTTGACGGCTCAAGCTCAAGGGGACGATGGATTTGAGGCAACTGAGCCACGGCACGCCACTGGGCCTGGGTCACAAGATATTTCCCCATTAAAAACTCAGGAACTGTGACTGAGTGCCGGGGATATTCATGGACATATGTATTTTTCTCCCCCGGAGCTGCTCCCATAAGAAAGGTTCCGCCGGGAATCTTCACCATCTCCAGAGTCATACCATTGGGGAGCTGTTCCCGCCATTGGTCATTGCAATGGGTATGACGTCTCATCCTAATCTTGGACTTAACAATCTCTAATTTCGCTGTTTCAAACTCGAAGGGTTCAAACGTCAGTCCCCCATCATCGAGATAGTCGAGAACCTGTTGCGCGGTCCACCGTTCCCGGCGATTTCGGTGCAAACAGCCCTGTACAAGAGCTTGCAATTCTCCCGGCAATGAGGGAAGTTGCAGATTTCCGGCCATCACCTGCTTCATCAGTTGATTATCATCCTCAAACTGATAGGGAAATTTGCCCGTTAGCGCCACAATTACGATAATGCCCAACGACCAGATATCCCAAGCCGGGGAAATTTTGCTGTCAAAAGCTTCGGGAGGCATATAGACCCGTGTTCCTGCACTACTGACCGTTTGCACATAACTCTGCGGACCTAAACTGCGAATTAGGCCAAAATCTGAGAGTTTCCAGGAGGAGTTAGCCCAGAGGACATTCCCTGGCTTTAAGTCCCGATGCACTTTCCCCTGTTGATGCAGATACTTTAACGCCGCTGCTACGTGACGAAT
>SMDP01000050.1 GCA_012911965.1 Geitlerinema sp. P-1104 | reverse complement strand
TTGCCTATTGCCTATTGCCTAGGGCGTCCACAAGGGCGCGCCCCTACGTCTTTTCTGTTCCCTGTTCCCTGTTCCCTGTTCCCTGTTCCCTCCTCCCCTACTCCTCTCCCGGTTCGATGATGCGCTGGAAGAGATACCCGGTTCCTCGTGCGGTGAGAATTAACTCGGGGTTGCTGGGGTCTTCTTCGAGTTTAGCCCGGAGTCGGGAGATATGGACATCTACCACACGGGTGTCTACATGACGTTCGGGAGTGTATCCCCAGACTTCCTGTAGGATTTCTGAGCGGGAGAAGGGTTCCCCAGAGCGGCTTACGAGCAACTCTAATAAACTAAACTCCATCCCCGTGAGACGAATGCGCTCGTCGCCTTTATACACCTGGCGTTTGTTGGTGTCTATGCGGATGGTATTAACTTGGATGACACCGGAACTGGGAATGCCCGTACTGTTGATTTTATCCACTCGTCGTAAGACTGAGCGAATCCTGGCTTCGAGTTCTTTGGGCGAGAAGGGTTTGACTACATAGTCATCAGCCCCTAACTCTAGACCCGTGATGCGATCGGCGACATCACCTAGGGCCGTTAGCATGATAATTGGTACATCAGACTCTTTGCGGAGTTCCTGACACACACCATAGCCATCGAGTTTCGGCATCATCACGTCCAACACCACCAAGTCGGGTTGGCTGTCGCGGAAGGTGTCGAGTGCTTCTTCACCATCAGCCGCTGTCACCACATCGTAGCCGATCATGGCGAGGCGGGTTTCTAGAATGCGACGGATGCTGGCTTCATCATCAACAACGAGAATTTTTTCTTTTTGACTATCCAATGTCCTTCAAGCCTCTTAAACGAACCTTTGTTTTGATAAAGTTTGTTACCGTACACTATAAGATACTACCCTATTGGAGTTGAGAATCAAGTTGAAATCCTGTCTAGGGTTATCTTTCAGGGTTTTGTGGTCAGTTCTACTGCTCTCAGGATAACGGAGGGTGGCTGTCTGTGTCCCCACTCACTGCGTCATTATGGCAAAGCCTCGTACAATTTATGTCTGTCAGGAATGTGGTGCTGAGTTTCCTCAATATTTTGGTCGTTGTACGAATTGTGGGGCCTGGAACTCGTTAGTGGAAACGGAATCGGTTGAGGCGCTGACGACGACTCGTCCGGCGAGTGCGGTGGCTTGGAACCGTAATCTCGGCGTCACTCATGGGGATAAGTCGGAGGGACAACCTCGGGCCTCGGTTCGCTTGTCGGAAATTGCTGAGGCTTCGGTAACTCGGATCTCGTCGGGGTATGAGGAACTTGATCGGGTTCTCGGGGGGGGGATTGTTCCGGGTTCGTTGGTGCTGATTGGTGGGGAACCCGGAATTGGTAAGTCGACGCTGTTGTTGCAAACGGCTAGTGGTTTGGCGCAACGGTTGCGGGTGCTTTATGTGTCGGCGGAGGAGTCGGGACAACAGATTAAGTTACGGGCCCAGCGATTGTTAGATGGCCATCCTCATGTTGAGGTGTCTGATGAGTCTGAGGGGGAGTATGTACAGGGAGTTCAGGGGGATTCCCATTCGCGCAGTGTGCGGGAAGCGCAAGCGCGGTCAGGGGGGAGGGTTCGTGAGGTTAACTCCCCCCAGGAGGCAGGTGCTGGGTTAGGAGAAGGCTCCCTGGCGGTGGAACCGAACTTCTTTCTGTTGCCTGAGACGGATTTGGAGGCGATTTTACGGGAGTTGGAGTCCTTAAAGCCGGATTTTGCGGTGATTGATAGTATTCAAACTATTTATTTTTCCTCGCTGACTTCCGCCCCGGGTTCGGTGGCTCAGGTGCGTGAATGTACGTCGGCGTTGATGCAGGTGGCGAAACGGGAAAATATCACCCTGTTTGTGGTGGGCCATGTGACCAAAGATGGCTCGATCGCTGGACCGAGGGTGTTAGAACATTTGGTGGATACGGTGTTGTTTTTTGAGGGCGATCGCTTTGCCAGTCACCGGATTCTACGCTCGATGAAAAATCGCTTTGGGGCTACTCATGAGATTGGCGTTTTTGAAATGATTGCCAATGGCTTACGGGAGGTGTCTAACCCCTCGGAACTGTTTATGGGAAGTCGTGATGAAACGGTTTCGGGAACCTGTACGGTGGTGGCTTGTGAGGGAACACGGCCGATTTTGGTGGAGTTACAGGCCCTGGTGAGTCCCGCCAGTTTTGGCTCCCCTCGCCGCAGTGCTACGGGGATTGATAGTAATCGCTTACAACAGATTTTGGCGGTGTTGGAGAAGCGGGTGGGGGTTCCTCTCTCGAAGTTGGATACTTATTTGGCTTCGGTGGGGGGGATTCGCGTGGAGGAACCGGCGGCGGATTTAGGGGTGGCGATCGCTGTTGTGTCAGGGTTTCGCGATCGCCTGGTGGACCCTCATACGGTTCTGATTGGTGAAGTGGGGTTGGGGGGACAGGTGCGTCAGGTCTCTCAGTTAGAATTACGGTTACGAGAAGCGGCTAAACTGGGATTCAAACGGGCCATCATTCCCAAAGGACAAAATCCGCCGGAGTTGGGCTTAACCCTAATTCCCGTTGCCCGAGTTCTCGATGCTATCTTGGAGGCAATTCCCTCGGCATCTACGGCATCTCCCATGGCGATTGAGGCGGGGGAGAACCCATCGGGGTTAAGCCTTCCTCCCCTTGATGCGGTGGATGATGACGATGATTGGGATGAGGATTTAACCCGTCCCGGTGGTGCAGAAACTGACCTGTTCTAGAGGCTCAGGTTCCTAGTTCTCGCAAGCTGTCCTACCGATTCGCTCTCTTGTGGTCTATGTGGGTTGGTAACGCTCGAAAATTATGGCCCGTCCCTGTCCTGTTGTTTTGCGATGAAGAGTCAAGTCTTGATGATGCACCGCGCTTTGTTGCCGATTCTCCTGGGACAAGATTCCTGGGGACAAGATTCCCGGGGACAAGACTCCTGGCTGGGTATATTGGGATTGGAGAATCTACCCCTAATCTGGGGGTCTTTCGCTTTGGCTCTTTTGGGAGTCTTGCTCGCCATGGCCAGACGATATCTGCGTCAGCCTCAACCCCTCGCTCACCTACCCAGTCCCCCGTCTGTTACTATGCCTGACACCCCCCAGGACTCATCTTTGGAGTCTTACGAGCTTCTACAAAAACTGCGCTTGTTTATCGAACAGAGTCCCCTTGCGGTTATTGAGTGGGATTGCAATTTCTGTGTTGTGGCCTGGAATCCAGCGGCTGAAGCCATGTTTGGTTATTGCCAAACTGAAGTATTGGGAAAACACGCCAGTGAGATTCTAGTTCCGGAAGCGGATCGTTCTCATGTGGATGCGGTTTGGTCGGCTCTGTTGCAACAAGAGGGAGGTAGTCGCAGCACCAACACTAATGTCAATCGAGAAGGAAAACTGCTTTACTGTGAGTGGTACAACACCCCGATGGTCAATAGTCAAGGTGAGGTGATTGGGGTGGCGTCGTTGGTGCAAGATATTACCCAACGACGACAGGCGGAAGAGGTACTGCATCAGGCCTATGCCGATTTAGAGGCTCGGGTTGGCGATCGCACGCTGCAACTCTCCCAAGCCAATGAAAAACTTACCCGTGAAATCGAGGAACGAGAACGGATTGAAGCCGAACGTTCGGAGTTTTCGGCCCTGTTACAAGCGACCTTTGATTCTACGGCAGATGGGATTGTGGCGGCGGACCAGAATTTAGAAATTATTACCTATAACCGTCAGTTTCAGGAAATGTGGGGGTTGCCGAGTTCTCTGTTGGCAAAACGGGAAGGCCGGGAAGTTCTAGCAGCCATTGAACCTCTCCTATCTGATCCCGAGGCCTTTAAACAACAAATTGATTTTCTCTTAGAGCATTCTGAGGAGAATAGTTTTGATCAAGTTCATCTCAAGGATGGACGGGTGTTTGAACGCTATTCACAACCCCAAATTATCGGCGATCGCATTGTGGGCCGGGTTTGGAATTTTCGTGATGTGACGGAACGCCAACGCACAGAGGAGGGGTTACGCCTAACTCAGTTTGCGGTGGATGCTTGTGCGGATCTGGTCTTTTGGTTAGACCGCGAGGCCAATTTTACCTATGTCAATGATGCCGCCTGTCGGGTCTTAGGCTACAGCCGCTCGCAACTCCTCAGCCGCCGCATTTTCGACCTCGATCCGGCTATGACCCCCCAGGCGTGGCAAGGTCATTGGCAACAGTTACGAGAACAGTCATCGTTACAGTTTGAAGCCTTCCATATTGCGGCGGATGGGGAGAAAATCCCCATGGCGATTACGGCGAATTATGTCCATTTGGGTGAGACGGAGTTAAATTGCGCTTTTGCCCGGGATATCCGCGATCGCGTGCGCACGGAAACGGCTCTGCGGGAAAGTGAACAACGCTTTCGTGATGTCTCGGAGGCGGCGGGGGAATATCTCTGGGAGGTTGATTTACAGGCCCGTTATACGTTTGTCAGCGATCGCGTACTAACGGTGAAAGGCTACCCTTCAGCGCAAGTTTTGGGGGAAACTCCCTTCAAATTTATGCTGGCTGAGGATATCCCTCGGGTGCAACGACGTCTAGAGCAAGCCATCGAGCAGGGTCAAAGTTTTAAACTTGAACATCGCGATCGCCTCCCGGATGGGACGATTGTTTGGGAGGAGGTCAATGGTATTCCTCTATTTGATGAGGAGGGGAATGTCAATGGTTTTCGTGGTGCAGGCTTAAGTATCACCGAACGCAAGCAAAACGAGGAAAGTCTACGTCGTCAATTCTTGGCGGTTGAGTCAGCTATGGATGGGATTGCTCTCCTCAACGCCGAGGAAGGAACCTATATCTATCTTAACCAAGCTCATGTTGAGTTGTTTGGCTATGACCGTTCTGAGGACTTAATGGGTAAGACATGGCATTGTCTCTACCCCAGCGAGGAAATTACACGAATTGAACAAGAGATCTTTCCTATATTGACGCGCGATCGCCATTGGCGTGGGGATACCCTGGCCAAACGTCGAGATGGGCGTACCTTTTGGCAGGAAATTTCCCTATCGTTGACGGATGATGGCTTATTGGTGTGCGCTTGTCGAGATGTGACTGAGGCTCGCGGGATGTTAACGGCGTTGCAGGAGAGCGAGGAGCGGTTCCGCCAACTGGCCGAGAACATTGATAGTGTCTTCTGGATTAGTGATCCCAAAACCTTGCAGGTTCTCTATGTCAGTCCCGCCTATGAACGACTTTGGGGCCATTCAGCCGCTGAACTGTATGACGATCGCACCAAGTTTGTTGAGGCGATTCATCCCGAGGATCGCGATCGCATTGCAGCGGACTTAAGACACCCGGTTGCAGACACCTATAGTCGGGAATATCGCCTGCTAAATCCCGATGGAACCTTGCGTTGGATTCGGGCCCGAGCTTTTCCGGTGCGAGATGATGCCGGTGAACTCTATCGGGTGGTTGGGGTGGCTGAGGATATTAGTGATATCAAACTCGCCGAAGCGGCCCTGGAACGACAACTGCAACGGGAACGCCTCTTCTCAAGCATTTCCCAACGCATCCGTCAATCCCTGGATCTCGAATCGGTGATGCAAACCTCTGTCGAAGAGGTGCGCCAGTTTCTGCATACGGATCGGGTGGTGCTGTATAAGTTTCATCCCGATTGGAGTGGCAATATTGTGGTGGAATCCGTGGAACCCGGCTGTTTGCAACTATTGGGACGCACCATTGAAGACCCTTGTTTCCGGGGCAATTATGTCAATTCCTATCGTCAGGGACGCATTAGTTCCCTCGATGATATTGAGGTGGGTTCCCTCGATGAGTGTCATCGCAATTTGCTACGTCAACTTCAGGTTCGGGCCAATCTGGTGGTTCCGGTGATTCTTAACCATAATTCCCAGGAGTCTTCATCTGGGGGGAATGGGAAGGACATGGGTCAACTTTGGGGCTTGTTGGTGGCTCATGAGTGTCGTCAACCCCGGCCCTGGCAACATTCGGAAATTGAGTTACTTCAGCAACTGAGTGTCCAGGTGGCGATCGCCATTGGCCAATCGCAACTCTACGCTCAGGCTCAGGCGGAGGTGACGGAACGCCAACAAGCCGAACAGCGATTACGGGAGAGTGAAGCCACGATTCGCTCTCTCTATGAAGTGACGGCGAATCAGAATTTAGATTTTGAAACTCGTCTGGATCAGGTGGTGCTGATGGGGGCGGAACGCTTCCGTATGGACATTGGTACTATTGGCCGGGTTGATGGTGACCGGTATGAACTGTTGTCTGTGTATATCCCAGAACGGGCCCTGATTCCGCCGGTTCCTGGGGATAGCTTTAATCTCAGTGAAACCTTTGATGGCCTTCTCATGGAAGAAATCCGCCGTCAGCAAAATGTGCGCCATGTTTTAGCTATTGAACAGATTGAAAATTCTCCTTGGCAGGATATAGGGGGCCATCGTTTGCGGGGGCTTCAATCTTATTTTGGGGTGGCGATTCTGGTGGGTGGGGATGTCTATGGAACTCTCTCCTTTTGTTCGCCTCAACCCCGTGAGGTTGGGCCGTTTTCTGAGGCCGATTGTGAGCTGTTGCGCTTGATGGCTCAATGGGTTGGAGGGGAAATTGAACGCCATTCGGCTCAGAAGGAGGTGCAACGCTCTTTTCAACGGGCCTTGTTGTTGCGAAGGATTACCCAAGATATTCGCTCCAAATTGGATTTACAGGAGATTTGTCAAACCACTTGTCGCCTGTTGGGGGAAACGCTCAGGGGCGATCGCGGCCTGTTGTATGCCTATGATGAGAACCCGGAACCCCAGGCCCCGATGATGGCGGAATATCTCAGTCAGGGGACGGCCTCGATTATTGACTTGAATCTCTCGGTGATTGGCAATCCTCATCTGGAAAAGGTCTTACGGAGCGATCGTGCTATTCCGGTCAGTAATGTCTTTGAGGACCCCCTTCTCAATACTTTGGCCTCGGTATCGCGGCAGATTTCCCTCAAATCGATGTTGGCGGTGCGCACCTCCTATAAGGGCAAGGTGAATGGCTTGATTGTCTTGCAACAGTGCGATCGCTTCCGCTATTGGACGCAAAGTGAGATTGAGTTGGTGGAGTCGGTGGCGGATCAGGTGGGGATTGCGGTGGCTCAAGGGCGACTTCTGGAACAGGAAACCCGCCAGCGAGAGCAATTGGCTCAACAAAACTTGGCCCTAGAACAGGCTCGTCAGGCGGCGGAGGCGGCGAACCAGGCTAAGAGCGAGTTTTTGGCGACGATGAGCCATGAAATCCGCACCCCGATGAATGCGGTGATTGGTATGACGGGCTTATTGTTGGATATGGATCTGACTCTCGATCAACGAGATTTTGTGGAAACTATCCGCACCAGTGGGGATGCTCTGTTGACGATTATTAATGACATCCTCGATTTCTCGAAAATTGAAGCCGGGAAGTTGGATCTCGAAGAACATCCCTTTGAGTTACGCACCTGTGTGGAGGGAGCGTTGGATCTGTTGGCCTCGCGAGCGGTGGAAAAAGGCATTGAACTGGCCTGTTTTATTGAACCGTCGGTTCCTCATAGTTTGATTGGCGATGTGACACGGCTGCGGCAGATTTTGGTGAATCTGTTGGGCAATGCGATTAAGTTTACGGCCCGGGGTGAGGTGGTGGTGTCGGTGGCCGCTTCACCGCTGCAAGAGGATGCTCTCGCGGCTAGCCTGGATGTTGAGCAGACGCATCCGACTCATCAAATGCAAATTTCGGTGCGCGATACGGGGATTGGCATTCCTCAAGAACGCTTGGATCGCCTCTTTAAACCCTTTAGTCAGGTGGATGCTTCCACGACTCGGGAATATGGGGGAACGGGGTTGGGATTGGCGATCGCCCAGCGGCTGTGTCAGTTGATGGGGGGACGGATGTGGGTTGAGAGTGCGGTGAATGTGGGATCGACGTTCTCCTTTACCTTTACGGCTCGGGCGATCGCGCTCTCCCGTCTGCGGGATCTAACCCAAACCCAACCGGATTTACAACAGGCTCGGATTCTGGTGGTGGATGACAACGCTACGAATCGCCAGATTCTAGTTCGCCAAACCCAGTTTTGGGGAATGCAGCCCTTTGCAGCGGCGTCGGGAGCGGAGGCGTTGGTGTTACTGGAGGATGGGGCCCGATTTGATGTGGCGGTGTTGGATATGCAGATGCCCCATATGGACGGGTTGACGTTGGCGAAGAAGATTCGTCAACGGCCTGAGGGGGTGGAGTTACCCCTGGTGATGTTTACCTCGATTGGTAAGCCGGAGATTCGTAAGGATTATGAGAGTCTCCATTTTGCGGCGTTTCTCAATAAGCCGATTAAACAATCCCAACTCTATGATGTGCTGGTGGCGGCTCTGGGACAAGGGCAGGCACAAGGCACTGGGCAGGCACAAGGCACTGGGCAGGCACAAGGCGCTGGGCAGGCACAAGGCGCTGGGCAGGCACAAGGCGCTGGGCAGGCACAAGGCGCTGCCCCTACGAAGCGGGAAGTGAGGCTTTTAAGTCTGCGAGTTCTACTGGCTGAGGATAATGCGATTAACCAGAAGGTGGCGTTACGGATTCTGGAGCGTATGGGCTATCGGGCTGATGTGGCGGCGAATGGTTTGGAGGTGATTGGGGCGTTGCACCGACAACCCTATGATGTGATTTTGATGGATGTGCAAATGCCGGAGTTGGATGGGTTGGAAACGACTCGTCGTATTGTTGAGGATGCGGAGACGTTCCCGTTTCCGAAACCTCGGATTATTGCTATGACGGCGAATGCGATGCAGGGCGATCGCGAGGCCTGTTTGGCGGCGGGGATGGATGATTATGTGAGTAAGCCGATTCGGGTGGATCAGTTGGCGAAGGCTTTGGCTCAATGTACCCCCATGTCTCAGGAGATTATCCCCGAAATTGGGGCGAGGACATCGGCAGCCCCGACCCCCGCGACGGTTCCTAGTCCTGAACCTGAGCCAATTCCTGAGCTAATTCCTAGTCCTGCACCTGAGCCAATTCCTGAGCTAATTCCTGAGCTGGATGAGGAGATGCCGGTGTTGAATCCTGAGGCGTTGGAGTCTCTCTGGCTATTGGTGGGAGAGGATGATTCACAAATGTTTTTGGAGGTCATCGAGAGTTATTTGGAGGAGGTTCCCCAATTGCTGTCGGAATGTCAGGAGGCGATCGCCGATCAGGATAAGGTTCGGGTTCAACGGTTGGTTCACACGCTGAAGTCTACCAGTGCCACTCTCGGGGCGACGTTACTTTCTCAAGCCTGTTCGGAGTTTGAACAACGGGCCTTAGAGGCGACGGCGGCGGAACATCAACAACGGCTTACCCGCTTGTTGGATGAGTATCAACCGGTGAAACAGGCGTTACTGGACTTGCGAGAGGAGACTCGTCAGAAGCTGAGGCAATAGTAGGGGCAGTGCCTTGTGCCTGCCCTTGTGCCTGCCCTTGTGCCTGCCCTTGTGCCTGCCCGTGCTATATCGAGTTTCACTTGGATTGGGATGGCTGAGGTTTGCTTGAGGATGTACTCCGTAGACTCTGGAAGTAGAGCCAGCCGGCGGTGGTCAGAAAAATCACATAGGCCATCGCTTGGGCGACATAGAGGCGATCGCGATAGCCAAAGAGGGTTTTGAGGATGATTCCCGGAAATTCTTTATCGGATAACACCTCTCGGGCATCCCAAACCAGTCCCCCTAATACACAAGATACGCCATTGGGATCGCACCAATTGGCAAATTGCGGTTGGTATTGTGCCAAGGCTTCAACGGCTCCATTGATCTGTTTCAGGGCGGAAATGACTAACCCAGAGACAATCAACAGCAGCAAGATGCCCATGACTTGAAAGAACTGACGGACGTTAATTTTTACGCCGGCGCGAAACAGCAACAGCCCTAATGTGGCGGCACCCGCTAATCCGGCTACGGCTCCTAGGGTGGGAACCCATCCCTGCTGAAACTTGGCCAGAATAAAGACAACAGTTTCAAAGCCTTCTCGTAAGACGGCAATGAAGACGAGACTAAATACTCCCCAGGCGGCGGTCCTGGGTCCTTGGGTGAGGGAGTTGTGGGCTAGGGGATTCGTGGCTGCGTCTGGGCCTTGGGCGAGTTGCTTTCGTACTGCGCCCTCGATTTCTCCTTTGAGCGATCGCGCTTGTTGGGTCATCCACAGTAACATCCAACTGAGCATGAGAATCGCTAGGAGACAGAGTGTTGCTTCTAATATGGGTTCGATAATGGGGGTATAGGCATGTTGAGAGCGGCGAATGGCTCCGAGTCCTAGATAAAATAGCCAACCTACTAAGGCGCTCGCTCCCACTCCGGCGCCGACTCCGGCAAACACCCAACGGTTGAGTTGGGTTTGCTGGGCTTTTTTCAGACAGGACAGAACAATCCCCACCACAAGGGCGGCTTCAAAGCCTTCTCGTAAGGTAATTACGAAGGTGGGGAGTGCAGCCGTCAAATCTAGGGTCATGGGCGGTCGCGATAGCTAGTTGTTGGGTCGAACGTCTTTCTTGAGCTATTATAAGCCGCCTTCGGCTGGAGTCTGGGTCGATTGCTCCCAATAAGGTCCATCGCCCGGACTGTCGCTCTCTAGCTAAAATCCCGCAGCATTTTCTTCAACTCAATGGTATGAAGTTCTTCGGTGCCGATCATGCCCCGTGTATATTCCTCCAGGTAAACACTGGCGTTTTCCACGGTTTCTAGGAGGTGTTTGTACATATCTAGGGCCGCTTGTTCGTGGTTCAAGCTTTCTTTGAGCAGATCTGAGACGGAGTGTTGATAACTTTCCTCAATAGGGGCGATGCGTTGGCTGGGATGCCCACCGATACCGGTGAGGATTTCTCCGGCTTGTTGGGCATGGAGCAAAGACTCCGATGCCTGGGCTTTGAAGAAATCGACAATGGGGATGCGATTGGGCCCTGTCACCATCAGAGAGTAGTGGGTATAGCGCACGACTCCGGCTAGCTCAAACTCCATAATGGTGTTGAGCAGTTCGATGGTTTTTTCGAGGTTGAGGTCTTTCATGAAGGCTAGGGTTACAGTAATTGGATATCACACTCCTTTAATGTATCGCAGGAATTTCTTGCAATTGTCAAGAAACTCAGAGGTTTGCCAGCCCCCAACTTAGGCGACTTGAGAATGGAGAAAGCACGTCTGAGCATGGTATTGCCAAAAACTGCGGATGCGATCGCCTACGGAATTGGGGTCAAAATAATGGAAAACATGGGTATCTCCGGGATGCTCCCAGAGGCGATCGCCCCGTTTGAGCCAAGGAATCCAACCCTGAAGTTGTCGCCGGTCGACAATGGTATCACCCCGACTGCCGCAAACGAATAGGGGAACGGCAACGCCTCCGGGGGTAATGCGGGCACGGTTATAGAGGGAATGCGCTGAGGGCGATCGCACTAAATCCGCCTCTAAAATCTTAATCCCTAATTTCGTATCTTCCCAAGAACAGGAGCCGACAATTGACCGCACCATCTGTGCTAAGAGCATTTCCCGGCTACAGGGCAATAACTGACGTTGGACATAGTAATGAGCTTGCCAATCGACGGCCGGATGGCAGCCAACCCCTAATAGACTCAGGGATTTGACCCGTTCTGGATAACGGCGGCTATAGAGTAACCCTAATGTCCCGCCGGTGCTGTGGCCGATTAGATGAACGGGCTGGTTGAGATCGCACAGGTACTCGTGCAGTAGGGTTAAGGCCACCTCCAAGGAGCTTGGCTCATCAGCATTTTGGCAATATTCCCACTCGGCCACCACCATGGTTTTTGAGAGATATTGCATGAGGGGACGGTGGAACCGTCGCCAACTTGGGTTGGGGTTGAGCCAGATGACTTGAGGACTGTTGGACATGGCACGACTAAACAAAAGAACTGGATCAGTGATTCTCAACCGAATCACAGCTTATTGAGAATTAACTGCAATAGTGCTGGCTTTAGCGTAGCAGCTACTGCCACCTTTTGAGAAAAATTAGCAATAATTTTAGATAGATTTATCTAATTCTAGAAATTTTTGAGATTAGTATTCTCAATAAATGAGTACCAAAACTGGGAAAGTATGCTAGGGCCTAATCGCTGATAACGGTTAAGAGTCAAACCGTTCACTGATTTGAGAGGGTTAAGGTATCAAGGCTGCCCCTAGATGCTTATTGACAGTGCTTAGGGCGATCGCCCCTCGGGAGACTCTAGGGGAGCTGGGGGGCTAGGGGATCTCAATTTCTTGGCGCGTTCGAGGCGGCTGAGGAAATCACTTTCATCGTAAATTTCGCCCACGAGTTCCTCTAGGATGTCTTCGAGGGATACTAACCCCACCGTTCCCCCATACTCATCGACGACAATGGCTAAATGCAGCCGTTGTTGCAGCATCTCCTTGAGTAAATCCGCCACGCGCTTGGTTTCGGGGATATAGACGGGGGAATCCATAATGGTAGTGACGCGATCGCCGCCCCCCTGAGGGTGCGATCGCAGATGTTGCAAGGCCCGTTTAAGGTGAACAATTCCTAAAATGCAATCTTTCGACTCCTCCTGTACCGGAATCCGAGAATAGCCGGTTTCTAAACACAAATCCACCAGTTCTTGTAGAGTCGCATCATAGGCGATCGTCCGCATTTCAATGCGCGATTTCACCACATCCTTCGCGCTTAAACTATCGAGCATCAACGCTTTATTTAGAAGCTGATGCTTATGGAAATCTAACTTCCCCTTTCCCCCTAATACCTCAATCATCAACTGCAAATCTCGTAGGGATTCCCCCTGTTGCCCAGACTTAGACTTAAATCGCTTGAGAGCAAACTCAGTAATCCGCTCAAATAGTTGAATCACTCGCAGCAGCGACAACACTTGTGAGAGCCAATAAATGGGACGAATCACCGCCAAAAAGATAGGTAACACATGATTGATGGCCACAGACTTAGGGACAATCTCCCCGAACGTCAACACCAAAAAGGTCACCACCGCCGTAGCAACTCCTACCCCCCGGTTCCCCAGCCACATACTAAATAAATTACTGGTTAAAATTGCTGAAAGATTATTGACTAACGTATTTCCAACTAGGAGGGTGATAATAAAACGAGCGCGATTTTCCAATAAAACACTTAATATAAACTTGGGACTTTTTGGCTCCTGAATCAAAGACCGAATCTTGAAATTATCTAGAGCCGTTAAAGCCGTTTCTGAGCCAGCAAAGAACCCCGACAATAAGAGCATCAAGCCTAAAACTGAAATATCGAGCCAAACACTTCCCAAGAGAGGAGGAATATCAGAGGTTGCGAGCAAAAAGGACATAAAAGACGATAAAACAAGCAACATTAAAACGATTCCAAAACGTGAGAAACCCTGGCTTGTTTGACAACAAAACCAGGATTTCTAAAAGATATCCTCTCAACAGGTGGGAGACTATCCGGCATATGCAGTCTGATAGGCCCACCAGAGCAAGAAGGCAATGCCGCCGAGGATAATAACCGAAGACAGTGCGATCGCCACAGGGGTATCCGCACCTTTGAACTTCATGATGCCACGATTGAGATCAGTCATAATGCAGAGTAGAGGTAAACCTGTACAACGTCTCGTATTAAGGACCGGGGATGAGAACAAACGCCTTGGCGAACAAAACACCTCACCCCAGTGTTAGTGTAGTATAAGTGCGTGTGGCCCAACCACAACCGGTCACAGCAAATTTCTGAAGTCTTGGCTGTCCCCTCAACTCCCCTTACAACACATCTATGTCTGGTACCCCCACCATCGCCGTCTCCCATCTCGGCTGCGAGAAGAATCGTATCGATACGGAACATATGCTCGGCTTACTGCTGCAAGCCGGCTACAACATTGACGCCAACGAAGATTTTGCCGATTACGTCATCGTCAACACCTGTAGCTTCATCCAAGCCGCGCGGGAAGAGTCAGTGCGAACCTTGGTTGAACTAGCCGAAGAGGGCAAAAAAATTGTCATCACCGGCTGCATGGCCCAACACTTCCAGGAAGAACTCCTCGATGAAATCCCCGAAGCCGTTGCCGTCGTCGGCACTGGAGACTATAACAAGATTGTCGATGTCATCCAGCGGGCCCAACAAGGGGAACGGGTCAAAGAGATTTCGGCCAACCCCACCTACATCGCCGACGAATCCACCCCTCGCTATCGCACCACCAGCCAGGGCTACGCCTATTTGCGGATTGCCGAAGGCTGTGACTATCGTTGTGCCTTTTGCATTATCCCCCATCTGCGGGGTAACCAGCGATCGCGCCCCATCGAGTCCATCGTTGCCGAAGCCGAACAACTGGCCGAACAAGGAGTTCAAGAACTGGTCCTCATCTCGCAGATTACCACCAACTACGGCGTTGACCTCTACGGCAAACCCAAACTCGCAGAACTGTTGCGAGAACTGGGCAAGGTCGATATTCCCTGGGTGCGGATGCACTACACCTATCCCACTGGCATCACCCCAGCGGTGATGGATGCCATTCGCGACACCCCCAACGCCCTCCCCTATCTGGATTTACCCCTACAACATTCTCATCCCGACGTTCTCAAGTCCATGAACCGTCCCTGGCAAGGACGAGTGAACGACGAGATTATCGATCGCATCAAAGCAGCCCTCCCTGAAGCGGTGTTACGCACCACCTTTATCGTGGGCTTCCCCGGCGAAACTGAGGAACAATTCCAGCACTTGGTGGAGTTTGTCAAGCGTCACGAGTTCGATCATGTGGGGGTGTTCACCTTCTCCCCAGAAGAAGAAACCCCAGCCTTCTCGATGGAGAATCAAGTTCCCCAAGAGGTGATGGACGAACGGCGAGATATCTTGATGTCCATTCAGCAGGGAATTTCCCAAAAACGCAATCAACAGCAAATTGGCAAGGTCGTTGATGTGTTAGTTGAAGAACTCAACCCACGCACGGGACAATGGATTGGGCGATCGACCCGTTTTGCCCCGGAAGTCGATGGTGTCATCTATGTGGAGGGATCTCCCGAGGTTCAGCCGCAATTAGGAACCCTAGTTTCGGTGAAGATTATCGATGCCGACGCCTACGACCTCTATGGGGAGGCGATCGCCTAAGTCCCGTCTCCCCCTCTCTCCCCCTCTCTCCCCCTCTCTCTCCCCCTCGTTCCTTGGCTCTGCCAAGGAATGCTCCGGAGGAGGCTTCGCCTCCCGTCCACAGGCGGCAGAGCCGCCCAGAGGACGTGTCACGGCTTCAGCCATGACACGAGGAGGGGACGAAGTGGGACTGATTAGGTCAAACCGCCATCTAATTAGCATTAAATAAGCTAATTAAATCTCGCCGACCATCGACAACACGAACAATTTCGACGACCTCATCGTTCAGTCGATAAAATAAAATATATTTGTCCAATATGACCCCCCTCAAACCGACCGATAAACCATCATAGGGTTTGCCAATTGTGGGAAAGCGACGTAACCTTTGACACCAAGCTTCAAATTGGTTGAGAAACTGTTCTCCGGCTTCGAGACGATTACCCGAAAGACCATCAATAATGTCTTGCAAGTCGCGAAGTGCCGGGGGCGAAATGATGTATTGTCGCACGGACTTATCCATCGCTTCCTTGATGGAGGCGATCGCGCAGTTGAGCCACGACCACATCTCCATCAAGTCCCTCACCCTGATCGAGTGCAGCAATACCCGCTTCAACCTTTTGGCGAGTTTCACCAAGCCATTGATCGTATTCTTGTTGTTGCTGGAGCAGGATTAAAGCTTGACTGAAAAGGTCTTCAACACTTTGATAGCGACCCTTAGCGAGTTGGTGTTGAATGAATGCCTCTTGTTCGGGGTTTAAGGTGATTTGCATGGGGACAGCTCATCTTGAGGATCTTCACTAACGATAACATCTGCTTAATGTCGCCCACCGCCTTGGAACCTGGTGCTATCAACCAGAATGCGATCGCATACAAGAGATAAACCTAGGGATTGCCCCTAGATTTATCTCTGCGTGAAACTCTTAACCGAGAACCGCTTTGGCTTTGGCCAACACGTTATCAACCGTGAAGCCAAATTTCTCCATCACCGTTCCACCGGGAGCCGACGCACCGAAGGTATCAACACTCACCATGTCGCCCTCAGCCCCCATATAACGTTCCCAGCCGAAGCGAGTCGCCGCTTCAACCACCAAACGCTTCGTAACCGCTTTCGGCAACACCGACTCACGATAGGCCTCGTCTTGCTCCTCAAACAGTTCCCAAGAAGGCATCGAAACCACACGCACCTTCTTACCTTCAGCCGTGAGTTTCTCCGCCGCATCGATGCAGAGAGAGACTTCACTCCCCGTACCAATCAGCAGCATCTCAGGAGTTCCCTCACAGTCAGCCGCAATGTACGCGCCTTTAGCTACATTGTCAGCGGTGCTGGCGGCCAAGTTGGGGACATTCTGACGAGTGAAGGCAATCAACGTCGGACGCTTGCGATTTTGCACCGCCACTTTATACGCCCCAGAGGTTTCATTACCATCAGCGGGACGAATCACCACTAAGTTAGGAATCGCACGCAGGGAGGCGATGGTTTCTACCGGTTGGTGCGTGGGACCATCTTCACCGAGGGCGATGGAGTCGTGAGTCATCACATAGATCACGCCGGCTTCTGACAAGGCCGACAGACGAATCGCCGCCCGCATATAGTCGGCAAACACCAAGAAGGTGGCACAGTAGGGGATTAAGCCGGAGTTGTGGAGAGCAATCCCGTTACAAATCGACCCCATGCCATGTTCGCGAACCCCAAAGCGGAGGTTGCGGTTTTCATAGGTGCCTTTTTGGAAGCTGCCGGAACATTTGAGTTCCGTCAAGTTGGAGTGGGTTAAGTCCGCCGAACCGCCGATGAGTTCTGGGAGGTTGGGGGCTAGGGCGTTGAGGGTGGCTTGGGAATGCTTACGGGTGGCAATGCCTTTGTCCTCGGGGGTGAAGCTGGGTAAGTCTGCATCCCAACCTTGGGGCAGTTCACCCTTAAGCATCCGCTCGAAGGTGGCGGCCTCTTCCGGGTATTTGCTGCGATAGGTCTCTAGGCTAGCATTCCAGGCTTGTTCAGCTTCTGCACCGCGATCGACGGCTTTGCGGAAGTGAGCTAGGGCATCTTCGGGAACTTCAAAGGGATCGTGGTTCCAACCGAGGTTTTTGCGGGTGGCTTCGATTTCTTCACCACCGAGAGCGGCACCGTGAATGCCAGCGGTGTTGCCTTTGTTGGGGGAACCGTAGCCGATGGTGGTGGTGACTTTGATGAAGGAGGGTTTGTCGGTGACTGTTTTGGCTTCGGCGATCGCCTTCTCGATAGTATCGAGGTCGGTGTTACCATTTTCGACATGGATCACGTGCCAGCCATAGGCTTCAAAGCGTTTGGCAACATCTTCGGTGAAGGAAATATCCGTAGACCCATCGATGGAGATGTGGTTATCGTCGTAGAGGGCGATCAGTTTGCCCAGGCCCAGGTGTCCGGCTAGGGAACAGGCTTCACCGGAAACCCCTTCCATGTTGCAGCCGTCGCCGAGAATGGCGTAGGTGTAGTGATCGACGATCGCCGCATCAGGTTTGTTGAAGCGAGCCGCCAAGTGAGCTTCCGCCATGGCTAAACCCACCGCATTAGCAATGCCTTGCCCTAAGGGGCCGGTGGTGACTTCTACGCCGGGAGTTTCAAAGTTTTCCGGGTGTCCGGGGGTACGAGCGCCCCATTGGCGGAACTGTTTAATGTCGTCAATGCCGACACTGTCATAGCCGGTTAGGTATAACAGGGCATATTGCAACATACAGCCATGTCCGGCGGAGAGGACAAAGCGATCGCGGTTGAACCACTGGGGATTTTTGGGGTTAAAGCGCATGAAGCGATCCCAGAGCACAAACGCCATCGGCGCGGCTCCCATGGGCAGTCCGGGATGTCCAGACTTGGCTTTTTCAACGGCATCAATCGCGAGGAAGCGAATGGAATTAATGCAAAGTTCTTGGAGTGATTGGGTGGCGACTGCCATAGTTTCTACTATTAAACGATTGACTGGACGAACAGGTGTGAGGTGAAGGAACTCGCGAACGATGAGACGAACCAAACGCCCTCACGAAAGTGTCCCCATCATCCCACTATGGGGATCGAGGGGCAAGAGGCAGACTCAATCGAGCCTTAACTATATTTCTGAAAGGCGAGACAGACGTTATGACCGCCAAAGCCGAAGGAATTGGAGAGAGCGACGTTAACTTCTCGCTCTCGGGCCTGGTTAGGAACATAGTCTAAATCGCAATCGGGGTCGGGATTGTCGAGGTTCACGGTGGGAGGAACGCGATCGTTGGCCACGGCTAAGACGGCGGCTACCCCTTCAATGCCACCGGCGCCGCCGAGGAGATGTCCGGTCATGCCTTTGGTGGAACTAATGGCAGCGTTGCGGGCGTTTTCTTCACCCAGGGCTGCTTTCATGGCGGCGGTTTCCGTGCGATCGTTGGCGGCGGTACTGGTTCCGTGGGCGTTAATGTAATCCACCTGCTGGGGTTGGATGTTGCCATCTTTGAGGGCCAGTTGAATGGCGCGGGCGGCCCCTTCTCCTCCGGGAACGGGAGAGGTCATATGATAGGCATCGCAGGTCATGCCATAGCCCACCATTTCGGCATAGATGGTAGCGCCGCGACTGAGGGCTGTTTCCAAGTCTTCTAAAATGAGAACGCCTGAGCCTTCACCCATGACAAAGCCATCCCGCTCGGCATCGAAGGGACGGCTGGCCCGTAGGGGGTCATCATTACGAGTCGAGAGGGCCTTGGCGGAGGCAAAACCGGCTACAGACAGTTGGGTGATGGCGGCTTCTGCACCGCCGCAAATCATCGCTTGGGCATAGCCTTGTTGAATCAGGCGGAAGGCATCACCAATGGCGTTTGAGCCAGCGGCGCAAGCGGTGACGGGGCTGGAATTGGGTCCTTTAGCCCCTGTATGGATGGCTACGAGTCCGGCGGCCATGTTGGCAATCATCATGGGAACCGTGAAGGGACTGACTCGGGAGGGACCGCGTTTGAGCAGCACTTCGTTTTGGTCTTCCATGACCTTGAGTCCGCCCACCCCCGTTCCAAGCATGACACCGATTTGTTCCGCGTTGAGGTCGTTGATTTCCAAGCCAGCATGGGTGAGGGCTTGTTTACTGGCGGCCACGGCAAATTGAGCAAACCGGGCCATACGCTTGGCCTCTTTGCGTTCGATGTACTCATGAGGGTCGAAGTCTTGCACTTCTCCGGCAATCCGACAGGCGTAGTCGGTCGGATCAAACAGGGTAATTGGCCCGATGCCGATTTTGGCCGCGAGGAGTCCCTGCCAATAGTCATCTACGGTTTTCCCGATGGGCGTAATCGCCCCGAGTCCCGTGACAACAACACGTTTGCGCTGGGTTGAGGATTGGGTCATGATGTCAGTCAGTATCGAGGGAAGGTCGAACCCGACGAAATACCAAAATGGATAGTTTTATAAGGTCTTTGAGAAATAGCAATAGACCATTGAGACGGGACGGTTGAGTCGGGGAATGCCTTGCAGGGGCTTGATTTTACCAACTGTCACTGTCTTAGTTCGTTTGGCAATTGCTATAGAAGATGAAGCGTCCAAGGGCGATCGCGCTCCTCCTAACCGTCAACGATGCTGGCGAAGTAACGAGTGTCTGCCAGAGGTCGAGTCGCAGGTGATGGCGCGATCTCCATCAGGGATGAAGCAGGACCGCCTAACCAAAGGGGTGGGTTAACAGTCCTACGTCGTGGCTAGGCTTGAGCAGCGGCTGATTTTTCTTGGATATAGTTAACGGCATCTTTGACCGTCAGAATTTTTTCGGCATCTTCATCGGGAATTTCGATATCAAATTCTTCTTCAAAGGCCATGACTAATTCCACCGTGTCGAGAGAATCGGCACCGAGGTCTTCAATGAAACTGGCTGCTTCTTTAACTTGGCTGGCTTCAACACCCAAGTGTTCCACGACAATTTCTTGGACTTTTTCTGAAACGTTCGTTTGACTCATCGTTAGACTTCCTATATTAACTGGCGCAGCAAGGTCATGCGGCTGATCCGCAGACAAGCGATTTTACCGTCTGTCGGGGACAACAAACAAGGGATTTAATGGGTTCGTTGCCCGAGGGGGCTGTTTATCATCTTATCGGAAAGGGCGATCGCCCCTACGGCCATTGTGACTGCATCGGGGCCGGCACTCTCCCCGGGCATCTAGGGCAGAGGCTCAGCGTAGCCAGCCTCAACCAGGGCCTGATAGAACATGGCCGTCACTTCCGCGCGGGTGGCGTCTCGCTCTAAGTCGAGGCCTTGAGAGTCGGGTTGACTGCGTTCGAGTCGTGCCTTCACAGCCGCTGAAACGGGGGATCTCGCCCAATCCGGAACCGTATCGCGATCGCCGTAAGCTTCTAGAATTGTCTCAGGGTCATCCGGTTCTGAGAGATCCAAGCCAGACCGCAACGACAGCAACACCTCTAAACGAGAGATCGACCGTTCCGGGCGAAATTCCAAACCGGGATAGCCATGCAAAAATCCCCAACGCACAGACGTTTCGATGGCTGATGTGGCCCAATAATCGTCGTCGATGTCCACAAAGTCTAGACTCTCGTGGAAATCCCCATCGCCCCGAAACACCTGCTCAACCAATCGTGCATATTGGGCGCGAGTGACTGGTTCATCGGGGGCAAAGCGATCGGGATCCACTCCTCCAATCAACCCTCGGGCCGACATCGCGTCAATATAAGCTTTTGCCCAGTGGTCGTCGCCAACATCCGCAAAACTAACGGGCTGGTCCAGCCTATCATTGACATCGGGACGAACACCAACTATCGGCTCCTGATTATTCAGTGCCGTTCGAGCCTGTTCTCCCAGGATTAACCCAGTGCCAACGGCTCCCGCGCGGGTCCCGGTCATGCCTCGCCGGGAGCGGCGGCTGTCCTCCGATTCATCACGGCGGCGGGAGCGTCTCGACTCCTCCTCGGTGCGTTGACGACGGGGAACCCAGGCCGGACGATCATCTTGGGAAGAGTCCCGACGAGTTCGAGCGCGGGACTCTTCCCCAAAGCCAAAGAGAGCGCCCTCGTCAGCCTCATCACGGCCAGCTCGGGGGCGTTCCTCATCCTCAGCCAAACCCGGAATATCAAAGCCGGCGATTTGGCTCGGGGCGATACGTCGCAAACCAGCTCCCCCCACAAGCCAGACTCCCAAGCCGCCCAGGACGGCGAGGGTCACGAAAATAGCAATCCATTCATCAGATTCAAGACGCCGGGGGGGTTCAGGGGGAGTGGGGTTTGCCATAACAGCACCTCAAGTGAGCAGCAGTGGTCTTGTTGACCTTGATGATATCAGGATATCTAAGTTGATTCAGTGGTGGATACTTAGGAAACTGCCGTTTCGGCTGTATCGGCATGGCTCCCTTGTAGTTTCGTGAGGAAGGTCTCCATGATGCCAATGGTGACGGCGGGAAGCTCAAGATGGGGGGTTAAGCCCACGTCTTCGAGTACCTCAAACGCTTGCACGGCTTGCGGATTGAGATCGGCCAGACGGCGACCGACTTCAAAATTGACAAACTGGGATTTCTTGCCCCAAAGCATTGCTGTGGGAACCGTCAGTTCCGGGAGATAGCGAGCTAAATCAAAACAACAATCGCCGCGAACGAAGGCTAGGGCGGCATAGTCAGCGTTTTCCTGTTGAGCGGATTCTAGATAGGCGTCGATGATTTCATCGTAGATGCGTTTGGGGTCAGCAAATTGACGCTGTTCTAGGAAGGAGCGGATTCCTCCTGGGGTGGCCACACCTAAGCCATAAAAGAGGCGATCGATGATGGGGGTTTTGACGATTTGGGCAAAGAAGGTGTTGTTGTAGCTGTTGCCAAAGTCAGAGAGGCCCGTGGGATTGGTGAGGATTAAGGATTTGAATCGCTCGGGATGGGCGATCGCCGCGCGAATGGCAAACGCCGCCGTGAGGGACGAGGCCACAACCGTCACGGGCCCCTCACAGGTGGCCGCCAGGAAGTCCCCAATCATCGTGATGTAGTCATCGGGAGTATAGTCCCGTTGAGGATGTTCGGAACGACCCCAGCCAATGAGATCCGGGGCTAGAATCCGATAGCGAGGGGCGAAGGCGGGATAGACTTTCGACCATTCATAAGCCGACGACCCCCCACCCAGTCCATGGATAAAGACCAGGGTTTCGGCGTTAGGAGGAAGTTCAGGGCTGTTGTCTGGGTCGAGACTGTAGTAGGCCATGCGGCCCAAGGAGGTTTGAATCGCCTGTTGGCGGAAACCGGGGGGAATCTTCATATTGCTTGCTCCTATATCTGTGGTTTTGGGGAGGTGGGGGTTTTATCTTGTATCAGGTTCTGTTTCTGTTGTAGCGAATGCTGGCAGCGGCGGTGTCCATCGAAGGTCAGAGATGGATTTCGGGATGGGGGCGATCGCCGGCTTGGATATCCCCAGATTGGCCGCCAGTTTTCCTGAGCAGGCGAATCCCCTCAATTTGCAGGGTTTTCTCCAGAGCCTTCGCCATATCATAGAGGGTCAGAGCGGCAACTGAGACCGCCGTTAAGGCTTCCATTTCCACTCCTGTTTCTGATTTGGTCTTCACCGTAGCTTCGAGGCGATAGCCGGGCAAATCCGGCGCAGCGTCAATCTGAACATCAATTTTTTTTAGGGGCAGAGGGTGACAGAGGGGGATGAGTTGGGCCGTCTGTTTAGCGCCCATGATGCCTGCGAGTTTCGCCGTTGCCAAGACATCCCCTTTGGGGGCATTTCCGGCGGCGATCGCCTCAAACGTCTCTGGCTTCATCCGCACATAGCCCTCGGCCGTAGCTTCGCGAACCGTGACCGCTTTCTCGGAAACATCCACCAT
>SMDP01000005.1:46179-50340 GCA_012911965.1 Geitlerinema sp. P-1104 | reverse complement strand
ACGGGAACTCCCTGTAGGTTGGACTCAGACCAGCGTAGAACATGATATTGAGCCAGGGTTCCGGCCCCCCGTTGGCGATGGAACGCGGCTAAATCCGCTAGAGACTCTTTCCAAGTTGGGCCAAATTGCAGCGGATGCTCACCGATGTGGTCGGGAATCGCCACTAGGGAACTGTCAGATTTGGTCACCTGACGAACCCATTGACTGAGGGTGGGGCTGCCGCAAGTCGCTAGGTGTTGTAGGGCGCTTAAGTCATCTTGGGCCGCTTGCACCAGGGTGGGATTGAGATCCGAGAAGGAATGTAACTGAGCCTGATGGGTGAAGGGATTATCATCATAGAGCAGTCGTTGAATCAAATAGTCCTGCCAACTCTGTCCCCGAGCCACCAAGGCCCGAAACCAACGGGCATAGGCATAGACACAGGCGCTGGGTTTATCGTGACGGTAGAGGGTATCGAGGAGTTGAACAAAGGCCTGTCCCGCTTCACCCATTAACACCTCTTGGTAGAGGAGTAACGAAGCGGCTTGGTGTTGGAGAAAGCGAACTGAATTGGGATTCATTGAATGAAGGCGCGATTTCAGAGGAAATTGGGGCGCGAGGGATGAGACTAATTTTGCGGCAGGCTTAGGAAACGGCCGACTTGAGGATTTGTTTTTGAGTGTACAGGAAGCTTGTAGCCAAGAAAAGTTTGAAAAGAATGACTTGTTTAGGCAGAAGGGGTCTCAAGATTGCCCCTAGGGCTTTACCATGGGAGTCAACTCGAAGTTTATCCTGACCTCATTGTTCTGGAGACACCTCTCGTGAGATGCTCTGGCAATCTCGCATCTGGATGAGAGAGTCGCGGACTAGGCGCCTCGTCAATTATGATTCCTCTACACCTGACGCTTGACAATTTTTTTAGCTACCAATCAGCCACCCTAGATTTTAGTGGTTTGCATACCGCCTGTATTTGTGGGGAGAATGGAGCGGGAAAATCCTCCCTACTTGAAGCCATTTCTTGGGTGGTTTGGGGGAAGTCCCGAGCTGGCTCAGAAGATGATATTATTCGCATTGGCCAAAACGAAGCTTGGGTTGATTTTGTCTTTGAGTCTCAAGGGCAGGTGTTTCGGATTAAGCGATCGCACCGCCGGGGACAGTCGAGTTCCCTGGAGTTTCAGATTGAGACAGGTCAAGGATTTCGCTCGATTACGGGCAAGGGACTACGGGCGACGCAGCACAAGATTATTGAACAGCTTAAGCTGGATTATGATACGTTTTTGAGTTCTGCCTATCTGCGTCAGGGCCATGCCGATGAGTTTATGGTCAAGAAGCCAGCTCAGCGGAAACAGGTGTTGGTGGATTTGCTGAAATTAGACCACTATGACCAACTCGCCGATAAGGCTCGGGAGATTGCCAATCAGGGAAAAGCGGAGAGTAAACTCTTGGACGAGGCTGTGACTCGGTTAGAGACGACCTTGGCGGCTGATCCAGATTTGCAAGGGGAATTGCAAGGGATCGAGGCGGAGGTGGCCCGTCTGCAAGCTCAACAGGTTCAACGCACGGATGAGTTGCAGAGACTGCAACATCAACAGGCGCAACGACAGCGTTGGCAACATCAGTTAGACTGGGCGGCGGCTCAAGGGGAACGGCTCCAGGAAGATTATGAGCGCGATCGCCGACAGCAAGAGGAACTTCAGGAGCAACAGGCCCAGCTAAGGGCGGTGTTGGAGCAGGCGGTTGAGATTGAACAGGGATATAAAGAGTATCAAGCTTTGTTGGCGACGGAGCGGGATTGGACGGAGCGATTTAGTCACTATCAAGATGCCAGTCAACGTCAGAGTCAACTGCGTCAGGAGTTAGACCGCCGCAGGGTTGAGGTGCAACAACACCTGCATCAAGAACAGGCCCAACTCCAGGCCTGCGATCGCCAAATCGAGCAGTTGCAGCAGAGTTTACAACGAGAACCGCAGATTCAAGCGGGACTGGCCCAACTGGCTCAGGCCAAAACCGAGTTACAGGAGTTAGAACATTGCCACAGTCAGGCCGCTCCCCTGCGACAACGACAACAACGACTGCAAGGGGAATGCGATCGCGTCCGGGCCCAACTCGAAGCGCGTTTAGAGCAGCAGCAACAGCGACAGGCCCAACTCGAACAGCGTCAGGGCCAGCGGCTGCAACTCGAACAGGCTCTGGCGGAGGTTAGTGAGCAGATTGAGGCTCTGGATAAATTGCGGGTGTATCACAAACGAGTGAAGGAGAAAGGCCTAGAACGCCGTAGTTTTCTTGATGGCCTACATGGCAGTCTTCAGGAGTATCAACGCCGGTTGGGGGAGATGGAACAGAAACGCGCTCTGTTGCAAGATCCCAATGCTGCCTGTCCCCTGTGCGATCGCCCCCTCGATGAGCATCATTGGCAGTTGGTGGCGGGGAAACATGAGCAGCAACATGAGGATCTGCGACATCAACAGTGGCTGATTCAAGAGCAAATCGCCATTTCCGAACGGGAAATTCAGGTGTTGCGTCAGGAATATCGCCAACTCGAACAGCAATTGGCTGATTACGATCGCCTACGGGAAGAACGGGGCCAACGACAGGCACAACTGGCGGCGACTCAAGAGGAGTGGGAGCTGTTGCAGCAACTGCAAGCCGATAGCCAGGATTTGACCCGGGCGATCGCCCAGGGGGATTATGCTCCAGGTATCGCCGAGGAGTTGGCGAGTGTGGAGGAGCAGTTGGCGGCACTTAATTATGATGAGCGGGAGTTGGCCCTGGCTCGTGGAGCGGTGGAACGCTATCGCTGGGCGGATTTACAGAATGCTCAGTTGGAGCAATCCCGGCGACAGATGCAGCAGTTGCAGGACCAACGGCCGGAGTTACAGGACGCTGTGGAGGCTCGGGAGCAGGCGTTAGAGGTCTTAGCCAGCGAGGGTGAGACGGCGCGAGAGCTGCGGGATTTGGAACATTATATGAAGAGTCTTGAGTATGATGTTCAGGCCCATCGTCAGTTACGCCAGGAGCTAGATCAGGCCGAGGGCTGGCGATCGCAGTGGCAACTTCTAGAGAATGCTCAGCAAGCCTTACCCGGTTTAGAGGCTCAGTTAAGGAGTTTGGGCGATCGCCTAGAGACGCGACAGCGGGAGTTAGAGCAATGGCAACAACAGATGCAGGACACCCAGTCTGCTCTGGCTGACTGTGCCGACTGTTCTCAGGAGATGGCCCAGGTGCAGGCTCAATTAGAACAGGGGCGATCGCAGTTGAATGAGCGTTCAGCTCAGTTGGGACGCTTGCAACAACAACAACAGCATCGTCAGGCCCAACAGGCTCATTTAGAGGAACAGCGGCGGCAGTTGGCCCGCAGTCAACGACAGTATCGGGTGTATCAGGAGTTGAGCCAGGCCTTTGGCAAGAATGGTATCCAGGCCCTGACGATTGAGACGGTCTTGCCCCAATTGGAGGCGGAAGCAAATCAGTTTTTAGCCCGTCTGAGTGCCAATCAGCTCCATGTGCAATTTGTGACGCAACGGGCCTCGAAAGGGAGTAAGAAAACCCGTAAGCTCATTGATACCCTGGATATTTATATTGCCGATGCTCGGGGAACTCGCCCCTATGAAACCTATTCTGGGGGGGAGGCATTTCGCATTAACTTTGCCATTCGTTTAGCCCTGGCCAAACTCCTGGCTCAGCGGTCTGGGGCGGCCTTGCAGTTACTGGTGATTGATGAGGGGTTTGGCACTCAGGATGATCGTGGCTGTGAACGGTTGGTGTCCGCCATTGAAGCGATCGCCCCAGATTTTGCCTGTATTTTGGCGGTGACCCATATTCCCCATCTCAAAGAGGCCTTTCAAACCCATGTGGAGGTGGTGAAAACGGATACAGGGTCTCAAGTCTGCGTCTCCCATTGAGCCGCATTGAGAGCAATTCCCATGAATCCATTACCAAAAACCCTGATTTTTGCTAGAAAGTTGTTGTTTCAGTACCCCATGACGTAAGGTTCAGTGGTATGATGGCACTGAATTCTTATCGCGAAAGGGCAGCAAGATTATGAGTCAAGCACCTGTTTCTCCGGTGGTGCTGGTGATTCTAGACGGCTGGGGATATCGAGAAGAAAACACCAATAACTCCATTGCCGCAGCCGATACGCCCGTAATGGACAGCCTGTGGAACGCCTACCCCCGTACCACA
>SMDP01000005.1:40485-45990 GCA_012911965.1 Geitlerinema sp. P-1104 | reverse complement strand
GGCGGGAAGCTGCACCTGATTGGGCTATGTTCTGATGGTGGGGTTCACTCTCATGTGGATCATCTCCTGGGATTAGTGGAGTGGGCTAAGGCTGAGGGCATTGAACAGGTTTGCATTCATGCGGTTACCGATGGTCGAGATACGAATCCCCATTCTGGTAGTGCCTTTATTCGCAAGATTCAAGCTCACCTCGATGAGGTGGGGGTTGGACAAATTGTGACGATCAGTGGTCGCTACTATGCCATGGATCGGGATCACCGCTGGGATCGGGTGGAAAAAGCCTATCGGGTGCTGACTGAGGATACACCTCGGGTGGAACGGTCAGTCGAGGAGGTGATTGAAGCGGCCTATGCTGAGGAAGTGACCGATGAGTTTCTACTGCCGACTCGCGTGGCCGAGGGGGCGATCGAAGCCAATGATAGTGTCATTTTCTATAATTTCCGTCCGGATCGGGCCCGGGAATTGACTCAAGCTTTGGTTGATCCTGAGTTTACGGCCTTTGAGCGGGAGTATCGGCCCCTGAATTTCCTCACCTTTACCCAATATGATCCCAGTTTCCCGGTCTTGGTGGCCTTTGAGCCGCAAAACTTGACCAATATCCTCGGGGAAGTGATTGCTGATCATGGGTTAAAACAGTTCCGCACGGCGGAGACGGAGAAATATGCTCATGTGACGTATTTCTTTAATGGGGGTCGGGAAACGCCTTTTGAGGGAGAAGATCGCCATCTGATTAATTCGCCGATGGTGGCCACCTACGATCGCGCCCCCGCTATGTCTGCCGAGGAAGTGACCGATGTGGCCGTCGAGGCGATCGCGCAACGGGTGTATTCTCTGGTGGTGATTAACTATGCGAACCCGGATATGGTTGGCCATACGGGAATCATGGATGCCTCGATTGAAGCTATTACTACGGTGGATCGCTGTTTGGGCCGCCTCTTGGATAGTATTGGTAAGGTGGGGGGAACGGCCCTGATTACGGCAGATCATGGGAATGCTGAATATATGAAGGATGAAAAGGGCAATCCTTGGACGGCTCACACGACGAACCCGGTTCCGTTTATCCTGATTGAAGGGGAAGGGGCCAAGATTCCCGGCTATGGGGGTGAGGTGGTGTTGCGAGAGGATGGTCGTTTGGCAGACATCGCCCCGACGATTCTGGAGATTCTCGACTTACCGCAACCACCGGAAATGACGGGACGCTCGATGCTGGTTCCTGCCAGTTACGAGGTGCATCCCAACCGAACCCCGATTGCGGTTCGTGTCTAGTCGGCTGCTGCTTCTCCTTGATGTTTGTAACCTTTTTTCTTTGGTACTCTTATGACGACTGCAACGATTGTTCAATTGGTTTGGGTGATTTCGGCGGTGAGCCTGATTGTGGTGGTTCTCCTCCACTCTCCCAAAGGTGATGGGATTGGTGGAATTGGCGGCCAAGCTCAACTGTTTACCAGTGCTAAGAGTGCCGAAACCACGCTCAATCGCATTACTTGGACTTTGACGATTTTATTTATGGGCTGCACGGTGGTCTTAAGTGCGGGCTGGATTTAACAGGATTGCCGGCTCGGTTTGGCGAAGACGAGGGGAGATGGCTGCGGCGATCGCCCTTGTTTTGCTGATTTCTCTGCTGCAACCACTCAATGCCACTAACGATGCCACTGACGATTTGCAGTCAGGGGCGGTTCTGTTAGAAGATCTCCCCTATCGTCCCCATCCGCTCCCCACCTCCTTGGGGGCGATCGCTCCTGAGGGCGAGCATTACGGTGAGCGGTTAGAGGAGACAGCGGTGGGGGCCTTAGTTTGGTCTGAGTTGCCGATTCGCGTCTATCTCCATCGAGATCCCTCCGAGACTTGGCGGGAGGCGATGACTGAGGTGATTCAGGACTGGGGGCAGTATTTGCCCCTAGAGCTGGTTAGAGATTCAGAATTAGGGGATATTGTAATCTGGCAGCGTCGTCCACCGCCACGACGGGTGGGGGATGATTTTCGGGCAGCGGCGGCCCGGGTCAGTTATGACCTGTATTGGCGAGAGAATCGATTGGGCCATCGCTTTGAGATTCTCATCAGTCCCACTCAGGGAACAGAGGCAGCTCGGGCGGCCCTGCGTCATGAGTTAGGTCATGCGTTGGGTATTTGGGGCCATAGCGATCGCCCCACGGATGTCATGTATTATTCCCAGGTGCGTCATCCTCCCCATCTCTCCCCACGGGATCTCAGGACGTTGCGGTATGTTTATGAGCAGCCCACGCGCCTGGGTTGGTCCCTCTTAAGAGATTAGGACGGGTTCGTTAAGACCGATTTCCTAGCACAAATTATAAAACATGTCAACTCTCAAGAGACGCTTCAATCAGCTCATGGAGCCGGTCAAACTGAAAATTGCGGGTCAGCTCCAGAAGGCTCTCAGCTAAGCTCCGTTGTCTGGGGCAGTCGTCCCTGAGGCTTCGGGTAATGAGGCCAAAAATCAAATCATCGCTGCCCAATTTAGCATATTGCTGTAACTCCTCTCGCCAGGATAGCGGCATTTGGGCTAACCCCTCAATTAGGCGTTCTGTGGTCGATGTTTCGGGCAATGGTTCTAAATAAAACTGCGATGAGTCTTCATACAGATACTCAAGATTCAAATAGGTGCCGATGGTTTTGAGTAACTCCTGTTTTGAAAACGGTTTGGCAATGATGGTATCGCATCCAGCTAAAGCGGCCGCCTGTTGTTCTTCAGCAAAAAGATTGGCGGTTAAAGCAATAATCGGCGTTGGGCGGAGACTGGAGCTAAATTCACTCAAATTTTGACTTATCTCTTGCCGATGCTCTGCCTCCCGTTGGCGTAATTGACGGGTCGCCTCATAGCCATCTAAAACAGGCATTTGTAAGTCCATCAAAATCAACTGGGGTTGCCAGGTTTCCCAGAGGTTTAAGGCTTCTTCTCCCTGGGTGGCTTCCTGGAGTTGAAAGCCAATGTTATGCAACAGAGTTTTTAGGAGCAGACGACTTTCTTCAATGTCATCCACAATTAAAATCCGAGGGGGTTCCGTTTGGGGGGATAAGTGGGTGATACGAGGTTGAGAGACAGAAACCGGGTTAGTCCTCAACTGCACCGGTTCGGCTTGAATATCAAATGTAAAGACGGTTCCTTTTCCGAGGGTACTGCTGACTTGAATGTCCCCTCCCATCATCTGGATAAATTTACGACTAATGGCTAAGCCCAGTCCAGTTCCCTGTTTGACGGCTCGTCCAGTTTCTGTTTGGCTGAAGGGTTGGAAGAGAACAGAGATTTCCTCGGGCTTGATGCCGGGGCCAGTATCAGCGATGATAAACTCAATCCCTAGAGAGTCGGAGGAGGCATCTAGACTGGTTTGACTGGGGCCATCTTTCAGGTTTACTCGTAAGCTTACATCCCCTCTTGGCGTAAACTTGATGGCATTGCCAATGAGATTAATTAAGGTTTGACGTAGTTTGAGTTCATCGGTTTTGATGAATTTCGGTAAACGGGAATCACTGGTTAGGCTGAAGCTAATCCCCTTTTGGTCGATTTGCATTTTAAACAAATACTCCAACGACTGTAACAGGTGAGGGAAGTTGAAGGGCACTGGCTTCAACTCAACTTTCCCCGCTTCAATTTTGGAAATTTCGAGGATGTCGTTGATAATTTGGAGTAAGTGTTCTCCGGATTGATGGATAATGGTGAGATAGCCTTGCTGTTCTGTAGAAATTTTGGGGTCATGACTCATGATATCCGTGAAGCCGAGGATGGCATTGAGGGGAGTTCTGAGTTCATGACTCATATTGGCTAAAAACTGACTTTTGGCGCGATTCGCTTTGTCGGCGGCGCTCAAGGCTTGTCGGATAATCGCTTCATTCTGTTTGCGTTCAGTAATGTCCATAACTGTTCCAAACATCCGAGTGATTTTTCCATCACATCCCTCAACTTCTAAGTGACTATTGGCATAGCGGATTTCCCCAGTTGGCCGCACCAAGCGAAAGTCATACTGTTGCGAAATTCCCAGACGAGCCGCTTCGATATATTCCAAGACTTGAGGCAGGTCGTCAGGGTGATAGAGTGTTAGATGTTCTTCATAGCTTGGCTCTCCTTGTTCGGGGGGCAGTCCAAAAATATGAAAAACTTCTTCAGACCAGCTAATTTTCTTCCTGTTTAGGTCATAAGACCAGTTTCCCAAATGGGCAACTTCTTGCGCTTTTTTTAGGGTTTGGTTAAGCTGAATCAGGGCAAGTTCAGCTTGCTTGCGATGGTGAATATCGGTGTGAGTTCCGATAAAGCGAATGGGAGTTCCGTCGGCATCCCATTCGACCACCTGCCCTTTGGCTAAAATCCATTTATAAGAGCCATCTTTGCAGCGTAGCCGATGTTCATTTTGATAAACATCTGTTTCTCCTTGTAAGTGTTTATTTATCCGAGCATAGGATGTTTCTAAATCATCAGGATGAACTCGGACTTCCCACTCTTGTAAATGATTATTGATTTCATCCTGTTCATAGCCAAGCATGGTTCCCCAATTGACATTAAAGGTTACGTTATTGGTTTGCAGATTCCAATCCCAGAGTCCAATATTTGAAGATTCTAAGGCTAGTCTTAGGCGAATTTGACTGTCCTTGAGAGCGGTTTCGATTTCCACCCGTTCAGTAATATCTAGGAGAGTCCCAAACAGGCGAACGACCTGTTCGTTCTGAAATTCCAATTCAATCCGAGCATTTAGATGGTGAATTGTCCCGTCAGGGTGTAGAATCCGATAATCGAAGTGTTGTGGGATGCCTTCAGTTGCTCTATTAACTCGTTCTAAAACGAGGGGGCGATCCTCCGGGTGAATTTGCTGGAGATGTTCTTCTAAGGTCGGCTCGCCTTGTTCGATGGGATAATTAAATAGACGAAAAACTTGTTCTGACCAGGTAATTTTTTGGTGGCTGATATCAAAAGACCAGTGACCGAGTTTGGCAATTTCTTGAGCTTTTTTCAGTTTTTGACTGAGTCGGCTTAGAGTAAGTTCATTGGTTTTGCGTTGGTTAATATCTTGATAAATCCCCATGAAGCGTTGAGGTTTTCCGCTTTCGTCCCAGGCGACGACTTTGCCTTGAGCCAACATCCATTTGTAAGTGCCATCTTGGCAGCGAATCCGATATTCATTACTAAAGAGTTTTGTTTCTCCAGCTAGATGGGCTTGGATGGCTTGGCTCACCTGGAGTTTGTCGTCTGGATGAATTCGCTTTTGCCACTCGCTGATTGGCTTATGGACAAGATGAGATGCTTCGGGTTCATCACTACAGCCGATAAAAGCTTTCCATTGTTTGTCCTCAAACCCCGTTTTTTGGGTTTGCAAATTCCAGTCCCAGGTTCCCGTCTGACTCCCTTCTAAGGCAAGTTTCAGACGAAGTTCTTGCTCACGCAACGCATTTTCAGCTTCTTTTTTTTCTTGAATATAGCGACCGACGCCTAAACAGCCAATAATCTCTCCGTCTTCATTGGTGAGGGGGGAGCCATTTCCAGAATGCCAATAATAATTC
>SMDP01000005.1:0-40245 GCA_012911965.1 Geitlerinema sp. P-1104 | reverse complement strand
AACTGCTGTTCGCTCTGGCGCAGGGTCTCTTCTATAGCTTTTTGGTGGGTAATATCTTGCAGATAGCCATACCAGGTGATACTGCCGTCGGGGTCGGCTTGGGGACTGGCTTGACCCAAAATCCAACGAATTTTGCCGTCGGGGCTATAGATGCGATATTCGCAACGCCAAGGAGTTCGGGTTTGACCGGATCTGAGGATGGACTGTTGTACTCGCTCTAAGTCATCAGGATGAACAACCTCAAAGACGGCGCTGGCATCGTCATAGAGGGTTTCGGGGACGATATGATACAGCTCTCGGAATTGACCGCTCGCATAGGGAAAGTGACAACGACCATCGGGATGAAGACAAAATTGATAGATGACTCCGGGGATGTTTTCGGAAATTTTTTGTAGCCGGTAGAAGACTTCTAACTCGTCAGGGGCGATTGGCTTGATATCGATGTCAAGGCAACGGCTCCCTGAGGGGTTGATCGAGGCCGGTTTTGGGGAGGCGTTTGCGGTGCTTTGGGGACGGCTCAATCGCCAATTCAGTAAATGATGCTCTGGGGTGATATGGGGGATGATGATACAGTCGATATGATGGGTTGTGCCATCGGCCTGTTGCAGTCGAAATTGTCCGGTTTGAGGGGTCGGGTTTAGGGGCTTTGTCCAGGGGGGGATGCCCTCAAGTCCTAGTTGGCTGAGGTCATTCAGGTGACGCTGGCTCAAGCTGGCGACTGATTGACCTAACATCTGACAGGCGGCTGGGTTGATTTGCTGACAATAGCCTTGGTCATCGACGAGAATCAACCCCTCGCCAACGGTGTTAAACAGTATTTGGAAGGGGCTATTGTCTGGGCTGGTTTCAGCATTCTGGGGACAAAACATGGAGATGACGGTAAAATTTAGGAGGGGACTTTACCTGGGGTTAGGGATTCACAACTTGGATTAGGTTGAGATTTTATGTCAGTTGGACTGGGATCATTGGGTCGATCTTGCCCCTGATCGTAGCATTCCCATACAAGAATGGCTCTAAGGGGATTAGCCTGCTTGGGTGAGTATTTTGTGGGTGGCCGGATCAGATGTGAAGGTATAGGGGAGTTATTGGCGTTTAATCAGACGTTTGAGTTGATGACAGAAGACGGTTAGGGTTTGTCGTAGGGTGGGGAGTCGTTGGATATACACGAGGGTGCGGATGAGGTGACCCAATCTCCCGGTTAGGGTGATGCCGAAGCTATGGACAACGCTGTTGCGGATGCCTAGGGTGAGCATTTCACCGAGATGCCGGTAACGGAAGGGTTTGAGGGAGCCTTGAAAGACATAGGATTTGAGGTTTTTGGCGAGGTGGGGGGCCTGTTGATAGGCGACTTGGGCGCTGTTGTTGAAGGGGGTGGCGGCTAAGTCGCCGAGGACAAAGACTTCTGGGTAGCCGCTCAGTTGTAATTCGGGGGTGACGGGAAGTTGACCTTGCTCGCCTCCGGGAAGTGAGCGAATTAGGGGGTTGACTTGGGTTCCGGCCGTCCAGATAACGAGATGGCTGGTTTCTTTGAAGGATTTTTCTTGTTGCTGGAGTTGAAGTTGAAAGTCTCCTTGATGCCCGATGGCGTTGACGTTGGTGTTGAGGCTGATGTGGATACGGCGTTTGTTGATGGCTCGCTCGGCGGCTTTGCGGGTTTGGGGGCTGAATCCTGGTAGTAGTTGTGAGCCGCGATGGATGAGATGGATTTGATGGCGATCGCCGAGACGATCGGCGAGTTTGCAGGCTAGTTCGACGCCACTGGCTCCGGCTCCGACAATGCTGATATCTAGGGAGGCTTGATGCTGTAATCGCTCTAGTTCGGCGTTGAGTCGCTTGACGTCGGCTAAGCGGCGGAAGCTCAATACGTCGGGGTGAGGGGGAACCCGACTTTCAAGGCCTAGGGCGATGATGAGATAGGTATAGGCTATTGGAGTGCGATCGCGCAGTTGGATCTGACGTGCTTCGAGATTAATGGCTTCGATGTGATCGCAGTAGAAGCTGATGCGCTCGTTGCGCAAGAGTTGCAGGTACGGGGGGGCAACTTCCCAGGCTTCGAGTTCGCCGCTAATGAGTTCGTAGAGTAGGGGGCTGAATTCAAAGCGATCGGTTTTGTCGATGACGATGATCTGCCATTGCTCTAAGAGTTGAATCTTGGCTAGGGCTAAGGCGCTATATAGTCCCGCGAAACCACCACCCAAAATGCAGATGCGTGGGTTTAGGGGAGAGCTGGGGGGACGGTTCATTTCAGGTACAAGGAGAAAGGGCAACCCTGAACTTATTATTATAGGTTCTGCTGAAGACCCGGTTTTACTGACCTGAAAAAATTGCGCAGCCTAGATGTTTGGCTTTGCGCGGCCCGCACCGGGGCCGCGAAGCCTTGCTCCTAACCGTCGGAAAATTTGGTGCTACCCGAGGCGGGCTAAGACTTTATTTATAGTTGTGTCTCAATTATACCGAGTCTCTTGAGAGACTGTCAAGGGTTTGGGGAGAAAAAATTGAAATTTCCTGGAAGGGGGATTAGTCGAGCAAATCGCCGCTTTCAGATAGATCGTGAAGTCGGCGATAGAGTCCACCTTGGGAGAGTAAATCTTGGTGGGAGCCAAGTTCGGCGATCGCGCCGTTATCGAGGACAATAATCTGGTCAGCATCGCGGATGGTGCTGAGGCGATGGGCGATGATAATGGTGGTGCGCGTGCCCAAAATGGAGTGCATGGCGTCTTGAATCGAGCGTTCTGATTCGTAGTCTAAACTGGAGGTAGCTTCATCAAAGACCAAGATATCGGGATTGACAATCAGGGCGCGGGCGATGCCGATGCGTTGGCGCTGTCCCCCCGAGAGTCGGACGCCACGCTCGCCGACGATGGTGGCATAGCCTTGAGGAAGTTCGGCAATAAACTCATCGACGCGGGCGATCGCACAGGCAGATTCCACCTGCTGCCAGGTGGCGTCAGGATTTCCATATTTGAGATTATCTAAAAGAGTGCCGTTAAAAATATCCACATCTTGATGAACGATGGCTAAGCGCCGCCGATACTGTCCCACATCTAGGGACTGAATATCCTGTCCATCGAGATAGATATGCCCAGAATCCGGTTGAAAATAGCGAAATAGAAGCTTAACCAATGTCGATTTCCCTGATCCCGATCGCCCTACCAAGGCGACAGTTTGCCGGGGTTGAATCTCAAAATCAAGTTCTTTCAAAATCGGGATAGTGGGGTTGTAGCCAAAGACGACCTGCTTAAAGGCGATCGCCCCCTTAAACTGATAGGATGTCTCTCGGCTGTGATCCAAAACCAAGCGGGCCGCATCTTGCCCTGAGGGAGTATTGAGTAACTCATGGAAGCGCACCATAGAACTGTAGCGGCGGGCAAAGACTTCGGCAATGAGGCTGAGGGGCCGCAGTTCGGCATAGGCGTAACTGGAGATGGTGAAGGTGGTAATGAAATGCCCCAGGGAAATTTGTCCATTCACCGTGGCCCACAAGGTCATCACGAGAATACCAAATAGGGACATTTGGATAACGCTACGCCGCCAGGTGTCGAGAATGACATAATCGCGGTGAATCCGGTGAATCGTGAAATAGTGGGCGCGATCGATGCGTTGTTGTTGTCGTTTAAATTCCCGTCCCTCATTGGCGAAAGACTTAACGGTTTTGATATTGGTAATAATCTCTGACGTTCGGCTATCAATATTTTCCAAATAGCGGTCTAGGGCATTTTCTTTTCTAACAATTGCCTGTAAATGGCGTAAACTAAACAGCAAAATACTCACGAAGGATAGCCCAAAAACCAGGGCCACCCAGGGTTCAATTAGGGCAATAATGATAAAAACTCCCAGGACGCGAATGAGCTTGGGGAGGAACTGGCCGGCAATTTCAGGATAAGTCCAGGTGTAGTTTGTAATCCCTTTGGCAACTCGTCCAGCGATGCGTCCTGGATTATTTTCGTCATAAAAGTTGAGGGGTAATTCCAAAACTTTGGTGACGACAGCTTTCGATTTATCCTGGCGAGTTTTGAGGGCAATCCACCAATGAAACCAACCACTGAGCCAGGGTTGCAAGGGGGCGCGTAGAACAGAAATCACGAAAATAATGCCCACGAAAACCCCAAGTTGTAGGTTAATATCGGGGTCAACCTTGAGCAGTTGGGCGGTGCTATTGACCAACGTCTGGGACATTTGATCGAGGCGTTGGCCCGAGAGAACATTGAGAATCTGTCCGACGGCATAGGGAACCGCTAAATCAAGAATCTCAAAACTTCCGGTGAGGAGAATGCTGAGAATTGCCGAACGACGATAGGCGCGGAAATATCCGACAACGTCTCGAAACGAAGACATATTGAGATGGGGTGAGGTGGAGGGGCGATCGCGCCAGAGGCGTTAGAGGGAGCTAGAATCGAGGCTTTCGGATTCTCCGTCACTTTCGGGCAGATGTAAGCCACATTCTTGCTTGAGTCCTCGGAAGCGGGTATCCCGTTCATGGTCATCATCGGCGGTTACGGGGCGACTGGAATGCCAATCGCCGACGGTGGTGTAGCCGAGGTCAAAGTAGGGATGGTAGGGTAAGTCGTTGGCTGTCAGATACTCATAGACATCTTTGGCAGACCAATCGAGGATGGGGAAAACTTTGTAATACTCGCCTTGGCGTTCGACGGGACGCAGGTTGCGGCGATGTTGGGTTTGGTTGGCGCGTAATCCGGCTAGCCAGGCGGTGGCCCCAAGTTCGCGCAGGGCCCGCTGCATGGGTTCAACTTTACGAATGGCATCGTAGCGGTTGAGGGCGGCGACGTCTTCTTGTTCCCAGAGTTTGCCGTAGAGGGCTTCCATGCGGGCGGGGCTGAGGGGGGATTGGTAGATATGTAGGTTGAGGTTCAGCCGTTGTTGTAACTCTTCGGCGAAGTGATAGGTTTCTGGGGGGAGATAGCCGGTATCGACCCAAATGACGGGGATATCGGGTTTCACTTGGGTCACCAGGTGTAACATGACCGCCGCTTGAATCCCAAAACTGCTACTCATGACTAGGCCGTCGCCAAAGGTTTGGGCCGCCCAGGCCACGATATCGCTGGCGTTGGCGTTGTTTAGCTGTTGATTGGCGCGATCGAGATCGAGAGCGGTTTTATCGGGGGTGATAACGGTCATACAGAATTTGTGAAAGACGGCTAGGTGGGTTAAAGGGCAATTGCTCTTTAAGGATGGCGATGTGGAGAGAGTTTGGGGTGAGCCAGGTTAATTTTACAGTAGTTTTTCGGGATTTTTGAGGGGTTCGGCAAAAATGCGATCGGTTGTTAATGAGGTTAAGAGGCAAGGGGCAAGGGGGGAACCACGTAGGGGCGCGCCCTTGTGGACGCCCGAGGACACAGAGGAAGAGGGGAGGGGGAGGTCTGGGGGGTCATGATTGGTTTAACTGTACTGCAAGATGACGGTGGCATCCATGGCGCTGGTGAGGTGTAGGCCGGCCATCATGCCGCCGGAGATGGCGTATTTGCCGGTGTCGAGGCGGGTGAGGGTTTCAAAGCCGCTGCGGCGTTGTTTGTCGTTGAGGGTCCAGTAGCGTTGGACGATGGCGGCTGGGGTGATCCAACCTTCTCCTTCAACTCGTCCTAGTTCGCTGTGTTGTAAAACAAATGTGTATTGACGCTCGCCGCCGTCGAGACGACCTCGATATTGACAGGTGATTTCTTGCCGTTCTCGGTTGGGGAAGGTGAGTTTGGTGACCATGCTATACCAGTTGTCTTGTCCCCAGGCGACGATGATGCGACCCGTCAGTGCAATGGGCGGGTTGGATCGTTCAAGCCAGTTGCCTTCTAGGCGCCACCGACCTTGTTCAAGTAAAAACGAGTGAGATACCACAATTTACAACAAAGGATTGCTATCAAGTTCGAGGGTGAGAGAATTCCTCGCTAGGAGAATCTTAGCAGTAGGTAGTAGGCAGTAGGGGAAGTCGGCAGTCGGCAGTCGGCAGTCGGCAGTCGGGGGGCAAGGGGGTCACCACAGAGGCACAGAGGACACGGAGAAAAGGAGGGAGGAGGCAAGGGGCAAGGGGGTTAGGGGTGGTGGATGTCGCCGAGGGGGACGGGTTTGGAGGCGCCGGTGACGTTGGGGAGGTTGCTGGGATGGCCTTGGATGCGCCAGTAGGCGAGGATGGCGAAGGCGATCGCTTCTTTGAAGTCGGCGTTGAGTCCCCAGTCGTCGCTGTTGGAGAGGGTGGTTTGGGGGAGATGGATTTGCAGACGGGATTTTAGGTAGGGGTTACGACTTCCGCCGCCGCAGAGGATTACGTCTTGGGGAAGTTGGGGGAGGAAGCGTTTGTAACTGTCGGCGATGGTGGCGGCGGTGAAGTCGGTTAGGGTGGCGAGCCAGTCGGCGGGGCTGAGGTGTTGGGCTTGCTGATGATACTGCTGTAAGAGGTGGGGGCTGAAGTCTTCTCGGCCGGTAGATTTGGGGGGGGGTTGGCGGAGGAAGGGATGCTTCAGCCACTGTTGTACTAGGTCGGGGTCTGGGGTTCCGGAGGCGGCCCACTGACCGTTTTGGTCGTATTGTTGTTTGCCTTGGGTGAGTTGACTGACGGCGAGGTCGATGAGAATGTTGGCGGGGCCGGTGTCCCAGCCGAGGACTCCCTGAAGGTTTTGGCTACAGCCGGCGGGGAGGTAGGTGACGTTGCCGATTCCGCCGAGGTTCTGGATGCAGCGATCGCGATTGGGGTGGGCGAGGAGGCAGGCATCGATGGGGGGGACGAGGGGCGCGCCTTGCCCGCCAGCGGCGATATCGGCGGCGCGAAAGTTGCTGACGGTGGGGAGTCCACAGTGGTGGGCGATGACGGCACCACGACCGAGTTGTAGGCTGTAGCCGAGGTGTTGGGGATGGGGGGGTGGGGCGTGAAAGACGGTTTGTCCGTGGGACCCGATGAGTTGGGCGGGGGGCTGCTGGGTTTGGATGCGTTGGGCGGCTTGGGCGAAGGCTTGGGCGATGGCGTCGTCGAGTTGGGCGAGTTGGCTGAGGGGGAGGGGTTGGTTACTGGCGGCGGCGATGAGTTGCGATCGCAGGTTGGGGGCGGCGATTTTTGGGTAGGGGAAGGTTTGGGCGGCGAGAAGTTTGAGGTTGAGGGGCGATCGCCCGCCACTGAGTTCGACGAGGACGGCATCAACGCCATCGATGGAGGTTCCACTCATGAGTCCGATGACGCGAATGGGGGTCTCGGGGTCAGGTATGATCAAATCTGGACTTTGCTGCGGCATGGTTGACGATTAACGATTCAGGTTCTGGCTGATTTTTCATGTTCCCCGATTTTCTCCCGGCTGCGGTTCACCAACTGAGTGAAGAGACTTCGATTCAACAGGCTCAGGCGATTCAACGTTTAGAGGTTCAGGTGGGTGATTTACAAATCCCTACGACTTATGTGCAGCGGGGGGAGGGGCAGACGCCGCTGCTACTGTTACATGGTTTTGACAGTTCGGTGTTGGAATTTCGCCGCCTCCAACCGTTGTTAGCCCAATCTCAGGAAACTTGGGCGTTGGATTTGTTGGGCTTTGGCTTTACGGAGCGATCGCCCCAGGGGGCGGTTTCTCCCGATGCTATCAAAGCTCATTTGTATAGATTTTGGCAACAGGCGATCGCCCGCCCGGTGGTGTTGCTAGGAGCGTCGATGGGGGGAGCGGCGGCGATTGATTTTGCCCTGACTTACCCTGAGGCGGTGGAACGAGTGGTGCTGCTCGATAGTGCGGGGATTGCCAAGGGGCCGGTGATTGGTAAATACTTGTTTCCGCCTTTTGATAGTCTGGCGGCGAATTTTCTGCGTCGGCCTGGGGTGCGCAATCAGATTAGTTATTCTGCTTATTTTGACAAATCGTTCAATTCGGCGGATGCTCGTTGTTGTGCGGCGTTACATCTGGACTGTCCGGGTTGGAAAGAGGCGCTCATTAAGTTTACGAAAAGTGGGGGGTTCCCTTCGTTAACGGCTAAACTGCCCCAACTGGATCTCCCCACCCTGGTTCTTTGGGGTGAGGAGGATCGTATTTTGGGAACCGATGATGCTGGGGAGTTTATGAGACGACTGCCCCAGGGTAAGTTAGTCTGGGTTCCCTGTTGTGGTCATGTTCCTCATCTGGAACGGCCGAATACGACTCGACGGGGGATTGAGGGGTTTTTGGGGCAATAGGGGGCAATAGGGGGAACCACAGAGACACAGAGGACACAGAGAAGAGGAGGGGGAGGAGGAAGAGGAGGTAATGGGGATTACCTCGCTCTCATCTCTCTCAGGAGGTGCTTAGATGGCGGGTTAACTGTCTAGGCTGAGTCGTTCTTTGTCGAGGCGACGTTTGCGGGCGTAGAGCTGAATGGTGGCTGCCATTAGAACGACTGCGCCGAAGACGAGCCAGGGGGCGGTTGTGGTGGGGAAGTTGTTTTTAAATACGGCTAACATGACGATGACGAGTAAGAGGAGTGTTGGGGCTTCGTTTAGGGCGCGAAGCTGTTTACTCGACCATTTACATTCTCCCTGTTCTAGTTTTTTCATTAGGGAGCCGCAATAGAAGTGATAGGCAATTAAGATGGCAACAAATCCTAATTTGATATGAAGCCAGCTTGATTTCATGATGTCGGGATTGGTGCTGATGATGCCGATGGCCATGGCTGCGGTGACAATCATTCCTGGGGTTGTGATAATGTTGTATAACCGCTTTTCCATGATTTGATATTGATTTTTTAGGATGGAACTGGCGGGTTCGGGTTCGGCATCGGCTTCAACGTGATAGATAAATAGACGTACTAGATAAAACAGGCCAGCAAACCAGACGACGATGCCAATGAGATGAAATGCTTTGTACCACAGGTAAGCCATGAACTCTATTCGCTCTGAGGCGAATTCTTAAACCACGTCCGTTAGGATACAAAATTTTTGGGAATTTGAGCTATGGGTTGTTAAGAAACGCTACAGAAGCGGGTGACTGTGGGGGGCTGTTTGGTGAGAGTCCTCGGGGGTGGCGATCGCAATCGGTCTTTTGGCGAAACGGGTTAGGCTGAATGAAGTGGGGGAGTCGTGTCCTGAAATCCCCGGAAACTGAGGCCAATCCCCTGAAAAGGCCAGGAAGAACCTGCGACTTTGCGTCTAGGCTCCGTTGAAGGTGCAGTGGGTGAGTGGACTAGAATGGTAGCTTCAGAGCATTTACAGAAATTCAGGGGGCTAACTCGTCAACTCAATCTACGGCGATCGCCTTGGTGATGAGTGTTTGACGAAATCGTAGGGTGCATACCGCAGCAGACTGAATGTCAGGCTGGCCGGTGAACTACCAACAGCTAAGGTACAGCAATGACTTCCTCACCCGTTCAACGACGCAACGTCATGAGAGACGAAGATAAACCCAAAACACAACTAATTCAGGAGTTAGCCTATCTCCGTCAACGTGTTGAAGCCCTAGAAAACCAGCAGCAAGAGGCCCAACAGGAACCGGATGAGTCACGGTTAACGGATGAGACGCTGCAATCCCAACTTGATGAACGGACGGCGGCCTTGGTAGAAGCCAATGATCAACTGGTGGCGGAAATTGTTAAGCATACTCAGGCGGAACAGGCGTTACGTTCGGCAAAAGAGCAACTAGAGGCGGTTCTGGATGCAGTTCCGGGGGTGGTATCTTGGATTAGCCGCGATTTGCGCTATTTAGGGGTCAATCGTCAGTTGGCCCAGATGTTTAATGCGGAACCAGAGAACTTCATCGGTAAGGGTATCGGCTTTTTGCGGGCCAGTCATGATTTTCATGATTTCATGAAGTCGTTTTTTGAGAGTAATGCTGATGATGCCACCTGTGAAGTCTCGACGCGGGTTCATGGAGAACTGCGTGATTTCCTGATTGTGGCGCAGAAATATGATGGCGATCGCGCGGCGTTTACGGTGGGTATAGACATCACGGAACGCCGCCAGGCAGAAAATGACCTACGGGCTGCCAAAGACCAACTCCAGGCGATTTTAGAGGCTGTTCCGGGGATGGTGTCCTGGATTAGCTCTGACTTACGCTATTTGGGGGTGAACCGTCATCTGGCTAAAACCTATAATTTGCTGCCGGAAGCGTTTGTGGATCAGGAGATTGGTTTCTTACAAACCAGTGATCTCTTCCAGGGATTCTTGGAGGAGTTCTTTGCGAGTGAGGCTACAGAACATTGCCAGGAAATTACGGCAAAAGTTCATGGAGAAATCCATAGTTATCTAATTGCGGCCCAGAAATATGATGAAGGGCGTGCAGCTTTTACGGTGGGAATTGATGTTACGGAGCGCCATCGAGCCATTCAAGCTCTCAAGGAAGCTGAAGCCAAATATCGAACTTTATTTGAAAATGCGGTCGAGGGAATTTATCAGATTTCCCCTTCTGGCACTTATCTCAATGCCAATCCAGCCCTGGCTCGTATTTATGGCTATGAGTCCCCTGAAGATTTAATTAATAATCTCAGTTGTGGCGATCGCCTGCTCTATGTAGATATTCAAAAACGGCAATATTTCCTAGAAACCCTCCATCAACAGGGTCAAGTCATCGGCTTTGAACAACAGATTTATCGTCAAGATGGCAGTGTTGTTTGGATTTCCGAGAATGCGCGGTTGGTTTGGGATAATGAAGGAGATAGCCTCCTCTATTACGAGGGAACTGTTGAAGACATTACGGAGCGTAAACGGGCAGAAGAGTCGTTACAGAAAGCCAATGAAGACCTAGAAATTCGGGTAGAAGAACGGACTGCGGCTTTACGTCAAGCTAATGAACGATTGATGTTAGAAATTGGCGAACGTCAGCGGATTGAAGCCGCCCTACGCAACTCTGAAGCGGAGTTGCGGGCGCTATTTCAGGCGATGACGGACACGATTACCGTGTTTGATGCTCAAGGACGCTACGTTAGAATTGTCTCAACAAATTCCGAAGTTCTGTATAGTCCGAAACAAGACCGAGTTGGCAAGAGCGTTTATGAAGTTCTCCCCCCGACGCAAGCCAGTATTTTTGTCAGTCATATTCAGCGAGCCTTAAATACCGGAGAAACTGTAAACTTAGAATATAATCTAGAAATTGATGACCCAGAGATAGAGGAAATGTCTGAGGTTTGGTTTGCGGCGACGGTGTCCCCTCTTCCCGATAATTGTGTGATTTGGGTGGCTCGTAATATCACTGAGCGTCGTCGTGTTTTAAATGCTTTACAAGAAGCTGAAGAGAAGTATCGTAGTATTTTCGAGAATGCGGCGGAGGGCATTTATCAAACGACTCCTGAGGGTCAATATGTCAGTGCTAATCCGGCCTTAATTCAGATGTATGGCTATGACTCTCTCGAAGACTTGCAGGCAAATGTTCGGGATGTGGGTCGGGATTTATATGTCGATCGCGATCGCCGTCTGGAGTTTATTAGTCGTCTGGAGGATGAAGGCTCAATTGTTGAGTTTGAGTTACAGGTGTATTGCAAGGATGGCAGTGTTATTTGGACATCTGAAAATGCCCGAACGGTTAGAGATTTTCAGGGGCGTGTGTTGTACTATGAGGGAACAGTACAAGAAATCACCAAGCGTAAGCTGGCGGAAGAAGCCCTACGGGTGGAACAGGAGAAGTCAGAGAGTTTGTTATTAAATGTGCTACCGCGTAAAATCGCTGAACAACTCAAACAAGACCAAACCTCTATCGCCGAACGGTTTGAGGAAGCTACGATTATGTTTGCGGATTTAGTGGACTTTACCACAGTTTCTGCCCAGATGACTCCCTCCAAGTTAGTGGCGATATTGAATGAGATTTTTTCAACGTTTGATCAATTAGCGTTGGCCTATCGTCTCGAAAAAATTAAAACAATTGGGGATGCCTATATGGTGGCTGGGGGGCTACCGATGCCGATGGAGGATCATGCGGGGGCGATCGCCGAAATGGCCCTAGAAATGCAATGGGCCATTGATGAGTTTAACCAAAAACATAATCTCTCTTTCCAACTGCGAATTGGCATCAATACGGGGCCCGTGGTGGCGGGAGTGATTGGCATTCGTAAATTTGCCTATGATTTATGGGGAGATACGGTGAATGTCGCCAGCCGCATGGAATCCCAGGGCCAGGCGGGCAACATTCAAGTCACTCAGAAAACCTATGAGATGTTACAAGGGCGTTATATCCTAGAGCCTCGGGGATTATTAGACATCAAAGGACGAGGTAAGATGATGACCTATTGGCTGTGCGATCGCCTAGGGGAAGTCTAACGATTATGTCGTTCTCTTCTGAACCGCCAGGGTTTAAGGATGAAACCTAGACATTCATTAGGAGATCATGGGGAGCGTTTGGGGTTCCGGTAAGGGTTCACCCATAGATTGGTATGCCATGACAAGGGATTCTAAGGCCTCGGTTCCATTTCTGAGTGCCTCTTCATAGGTCTCCCCATGAGTTCGCCACTCTTGTCCTGGAAAGTCAGGGAAGCCAACTAGAAAACAGTTATCATCGTCTGACCACTGAACCATAATTCTGTATTTCAAGTTATTCATCATGATTCTTTGATTGAACCTCCATTATGGCTTGATTCACAGCTTTCTCCTGATAGGGTTTAGCATCATCATTTGCTTTCCCTGAGATGGTTAGTTTCCCCTGATAGAAACGGTGAATCCAGTTCGTATGACTTCCTTTCCCAGGAACTTCGACAAAACCGATTTGTCGTAGCTTCTTCTTGAGGTCTCTAATTTTTTGGGGCATCGCCAACTAAGGGGACTATTGAAAGTGAGTCGGGTAACTTCACCTTTAACATCTTATTAATACTTCCGTTCTTGGGGTTCAAAGAGACTAAGATTGACCGACATGGGGACAATATCCACCCCAGCGGTCGAGTGATAGGCCAGGGTATGGTGGAGGAAGTCCCCGTCATTGCGATTGGGGTAATCTTCCCGGAAATGGGCGCCACGACTTTCTCGGCGGTTGAAGGCAGAATGGAGGATGGTTTGGGCCACAATCAGGAGATTGTCGAGTTCCATAGCTTCGATGAGTTCGGTATTCCAAAGAGTGCCGCGATCATCGAGATGGATCTGTTGTACCTGTTGGGCGATCGCCCCGAGTTCATCTAACCCCTGCTGCATCAACTCCTGACTGCGGAATACCCCACAAAACTCGCTCATGGTGTCCTGAAGCCGTTGACGAACTTCGTTGATGCGATACTCCCCTTGGCGATCGCACAAGTCCTGTAAGCGTCGTTTCGCCGCCTCAATATAGGGTCGTTCGTCCAACTCCGGCAATTTGCGGGACTGGACATCTTCAGCGATCGCCGCCCCCGTCAGCTTGCCATAAACGACGCATTCAAGCAGGGAATTACTGCCCAAACGGTTCCCCCCATGGACGGAGACACAGGCACATTCTCCAGCCGCATAGAAGCCGCTGACGAAGCGTTGGGGACCTTGGCGCACCTGGCCGCGAGTATTGGTGGGAATGCCACCCATAGAATAATGGGCCGTGGGACGAACGGGCATCGGTTCATGGACTGCATCCACCCCAACGAGGCGATGGGCTTCTTCCCAACAGAAGGGAACCCGACTCATAATTTTTTCCCGTCCCATGTGGCGCAAATCCAGATGGACATAGGATCCGCCGGGACTGCCATCGGGGTTGATACCACGTCCTTGGCGAATCTCCGTGGCGATGGCCCGGGAGGTAATATCCCGTGGGGCCAGTTCCATCTTACTGGGGGCATACTGTTCCATAAAGCGATCGCCGTGGGCGTTGCGTAGATAGGCCCCTTCACCGCGAACCGCCTCAGAAATCAAGACTCCAACAGGATATAACCCCGTGGGGTGAAACTGAACAAACTCCATATCTTCGAGGGGCAGGCCCGCCACCGCTGCCATCCCCAAACCATCTCCAGTCGAGGCATAATCATTGGAGGTGGTATTAAAGGCCCGTCCATAGCCACCTGTAGCAAACATCACGGCTTTGGCGCGAACCACCTCAATCTGTCCGCTTTCGAGGTGATACATGACTAGGCCCTTGGCCTCTCCGTCTTCAAGAATGGGACGCATCACATACCATTCATCGTAAATGGTCACCCCATAGCGACGCAGATTATTGACCAGTTCATGAAGAATGGCATGGCCGGTTTTATCAGCGGCGTAACAGGTGCGGTTATGGGAATGGCCGCCAAAGGCCCGTTGGGCGATGCGGCCATCCTCTAGGCGGGAGAACAACACCCCCATATGTTCCAAGTCGATGACCACATTGGGGGCTTCTTGGGTGAGTAAGGCGACGGCATCCTGATCGGCTAGATAATCAGATCCTTTGACGGTATCAAAGGCGTGGGCTTTCCAGGAATCTTGAGAATCGACGTTTTTGAGGGTGGCGGCGATGCCTCCCTGGGCGGCGACGGAGTGCGATCGGATGGGGTGAGTTTTGGCGACGACGGCAATGTTGAGGTGGGAATCGGTGCGGGCGATTTCGACGGCGGCGCGGCTTCCGGCGAGTCCACCACCGACAATGATGACATCATGTTGCAGCATGGGGGGAAGAAGGGAACAGGGAACAGGGGGAAGAAGGCAATAGGGGGGAAGAAGGCAATAGGCAGTAGAGTCGGCCTGACCCCTCCTGGGAGGGGAAGGCAATCGACAATTGAAAAACTGTTGTCTTGCCCCTATTGCCTGCTGCCTGCTGCCTACTGCCTTCCTATCCCTATTGTGACATGATCAGGGGGTCTTGGGCCGGGGGTTAGCCGGTGGCCTGGGCGGGTTTTTCGCTGGGGGGGCGTTTTCCGGCAAACTTGGAGGTTTCTGCTGCTGGATCGATGGCGTTGACTTCAATGTGGTTCAGCAAGGTGGTGACAAAGGCGAACAGCAGAAACGGAAGTGATAAGACGACAATCAAGCCCATGGTTAACAGGGCGTAAACTTGGCGTTCTGTACTCCAGAGGGCTAGGGCTGAGGCCAGGCTGAGGAAGATGACAATGAGCCAAATGATGATTTGACCGTAAATGTCGCCAAAGCTGAGGGTACATTTGAGTCGATAGTTTTCAAAGTTTTCCATGAGAATCCAGTAGATCTGACAAGCGGTCTTAATGTATTCCTAGATTAAGCGAAATCCCCGAAACCGTGAGGGTTCTTCAAGTTTTGTTAAAAATGAGCCAGGCTGAAGCCAAAAAATAGCGACGACTCGAAACCTCAAGCCGCCGCTATTTGAAAAAACGTTACAAAAACCCAAAAAAACGTTACAAACTTAACAGATTTTTAAGTGAACCTGAGCTGTTGCTACGCTTTGTAGTTGACAATGCGAGCAAAGCTTTCGGGTTCCAAACTCGCGCCACCGACGAGGGCCCCATCAATTTCGGGTTGAGCCATAATCTCATCGACATTGGCGGGTTTGACGGACCCGCCATATTGAATGGGAACATCAGCATTGGTGAGTTTGGAACGAATCAAGCCAATCACCCGATTGGCCTCGGTTGCTTCACAGGTATCGCCGGTCCCAATGGCCCAAATCGGTTCATAGGCGATAATCAACTTGTTCTGATCCACATCAACCAACCCGTTCTCCAACTGAGAAAAGATATGGGCTTCTGTTTCTCCGGCATCTCGTTGGGCCTTGGTTTCCCCGACGCAGAGAATGGGGGTCAGTCCTCCGGCTTGGGCGGCTTTGAGGCGACGGTTGACGGTTTCGTCGGTTTCTGCGAAATACTCGCGCCGTTCACTATGGCCGACGACCACATAATCGACCCCTAATTCCGTCAACATGGGGGCGGAGATTTCCCCGGTGAAGGCACCGCAGTCTTCCCAATGGACGTTCTGAGCGCCAAGACGCACCCGTCCCCCATGCAAGTTCTTCGAGAGGCTTCCCAAAGCGGTGTAAGGAACACAGAGAATTACATCTCGCTCATCGGGGGTGTCTTCGAGGTGAGAGACAAACCCCTTCAAAAACTCCAGGGCTTCGGCCTGGGTTTTGTACATTTTCCAGTTACCAGCTAGAACAGTTTTCCGCACGGGTGACAACAGTTTTCTCCATGAGACAACAAAAGCACCCTTTAGTGTAGAACGTTTTGGGGACAATGGTGCAATAGCCAATGGGGTGGCTCAGTGGGGGGTGAGGGGCGATCGCCCGACCAGGGGCCCTTGGAGGAACAGCACTTTGCTAGACTTAAAGCCAGTTTTCCCGAGGTAGTTTTAGTGATCGCAGCGGTCAGGAAATCATGAAACTCTTACAAATTGATGCGTTCAGCGATCGCCCCTATGGGGGAAATCCAGCGGCGGTCTGTCTGCTAGACCGGGCGGTAGAGGAGTCTTGGATGCAGTCGGTGGCGGCGGAGATGAATCTCTCAGAAACGGCGTTTTTGCACCGGGAGGGTCGCGGCTTTCGTCTGCGCTGGTTCACCCCCACCACAGAAGTAGATCTTTGCGGCCACGCCACCCTAGCCGCCGCTCACGCTCTCTGGGAAACAGGATTGGTCCCGGCTAGCACCTCAATCGGGTTTTACACCCGTAGCGGTGACCTGAGGGCGGAACGTCAGCAATCCTGGATTGAACTGGACTTTCCCGCCGCGCCGGTGGTCCAGCGTTCCGCCAAAGACCCGATGATTCCCAAACTGGAAGCGGCGTTGGGGGTGATCCCCTTATTTATCGGTGAGAGTGTCTTAGACTATTGGCTTGTGGAAGTGGCCAACCCCGACGATGTGGAAGATCTCACACCGGATTTTGCGCAACTGGCCCAACTTCCCTGTCAAGGGGTGATTGTCACCAGTCGCAGTCAGGGAATGCGGCTTAACTCCAGAAGTCAGGGGGACTATGACTTTATCTCCCGCTTCTTTGCCCCCAGAATGGGAATTAATGAAGATCCGGTGACCGGATCAGCCCACTGTTGTTTAGGGCCCTATTGGGGACGCAAACTCAAGAAGATGCAGTTATTGGCCTATCAAGCCTCACCTCGGGGAGGGATTGTGCGGGTACGACGAGATGCGGAACGAGTGGTTTTAGGAGGACAAGCGGTTACGGTCTTGGAGGGGACGCTGCTGGCCTAGAATCCCTCAGATATCCAGCCCTCGAATCCCCATGGTTACAATGAACCCAGGGGAGTGTTCGGAGGTATCAACCGGCCTCACCGTCAAACTGTTAGTGAGTGGCCAACCATTGTGAATCCTGTAAGTTCCACATTTCTCTGGCTTAATCAAAAAGGGCGTATTCTCTCGATCCAGCCGGGAGTGGGCCAGACTCTCGGCTATCCCGTGGCTGATCTGCTTGAGAAACCCATCAGCAAACTCATTCCCCAATGGACAACGGCGGTGTGGAAGCGACATTGGGCTAAGTTGATGGTGGGGGAGACGGTTGAGGTGATGATTCGCCGTCGTCCCGGCCGGGGGAAATTGATGTCGGTTCATGTCACCCTGAGTCCTGTGCTGCTGGATCAGAGCCATTATGGGTTTGTGCAGTTACAGGATTATGGAAGGCCGGAACAGGAGTTTTCCCAATTTCGCCAATTGGTCGATAATGCCTGTGATACGCTCTATTCCTACCGCCTCGGCCCTGATCCGGGTTTTGAGTATCTCAGTCCTAGTATTGAACGTCTGATGGGCTATCCACCTCAAGTCTATTATGAGGATAAGGATCTGTTGCTCAGCCAAGTTCACCCTGATGATTTGCCTCGCTTGCAAGGGTTACTTCAGGGGAATGCGGTGACGGGTTCGCCGTTGAGTTTACGCTGGTTCCATCGGGATGGCCATTTGGTGTGGACGGAACAGCAGGATACGTTTGTGTATAGTCCCACGGGTGAGGCGATCGCCATTGAGGGGGTTATTCGCGATATTACCAAGCGTCATGAAACGGAGTTGGCGTTACGACAACAGGCGGAACGGGAACGGTTGGTGAGTGCGATCGCCCAACGGATTCGCCAGTCCCTCAATTTAGAGGAGATCTTACAAACGACGGTGTCGGAAGTTCGCCATTTCCTCGATAGTGATCGGGTGTTGATTTACCGCTTTGATGCGAACCCAGCGGAAGTTCCAAACTGTCATGGAGTTGTGGTGGTTGAGTCTGTGGATCGGCTTTGGAAACCGATGCTTGATCATCAAATCCCCTTAAATTATGAGGAATCCCCGGAACTGCAACGCTATCTCAAAGGTCGCAGTTATCTGATCAATGATATTTCCCAAGAAACCGATCCTGTGTTACAAACCCTGCTCAATCCTTTTCAAATAAAATCAAGCTTAATTGTTCCTATTTTACTGCAATCCTCGGAAGGACTGGATCATGGCGGTCTCTGGGGCTTATTGGTGGCTCATCAATGTCGGCAGGAGCGGCATTGGCAATCGTTGGAGGTGGAACTGTTACAGCAACTGGCAACCCAGGTGGCGATCGCCATTCAACAGTCCCATTTATTTGAGAAAGTTCAACAACAAGGGGAAGTTTTAGAGAATGAAATTCGGGAACGAACGCAACAGTTACAGCAGGCGATCGAGTTCGATGCCATGCTCAAACGAATCACCGATAAAGTCCGTGATAGCCTCGATGAGAGCCAAATTGTCCAAACGGCGGTTCGGGAAGTAGCTGTGGTGTTAGGGGTTGGCTCTTGTAATGCGGCTTTGTATGATTTAGACCAAGGAACCTCAACTATTTGCTATGAATATACGAACTTTATTCCCGCGTCTCAGGGGCGAGTCTCGCAGATGGGAAATTTCCCGGAACTCTACACGCAACTGATGGATGGATGCTACTTTCAATTCTGTTCTTTGATTCCCAATCCGGTGCGAGGACGGGTGGCGATGTTGGCTAGCCCTCTGTTTGATAATCAAGGGGTTTTGGGAGATTTATGGTTAGTTCATCATGCTGAATACCAGTTTACGGATTTAGAAATTCGCTTGGTGCAACAGGTGGCCAATCAATGTGCGATCGCCATCCGTCAAGCCCGACTTTATCAAGCGGCACAAACCCAAGTGGCGGAATTGGAAAAACTCAATCGCTTAAAAGATGATTTCCTCAGTGCCGTTTCCCATGAGTTACGCACGCCAATTGCTAATATGAAACTGGCGATTGAGATGTTGAAGTTATTTGTTCCCGAAGAAGTGGACAGCCCAGAACCGCAACTGGTTAATACCGCTCAAGTCACTCGCATTCAACGCTATCTGAATATCCTCAATACTGAATGTACTCGGGAAGAGGAACTGGTTGAGGATTTACTGGATTTACAACGACTGGAAAATAATGCTTATCTAATTTCGATGTCGTTGATTAACCTCAATGAGTGGATTCCGACCTTAACCCGTCCGTTTTACACCCGAGTCAGCGATCGCGAACAGGGATTGCATGTAGACTGTCCCAAGAACTTACCGCCCTTTGTCTGCGATCGCCTCAACCTGGAGAGGATTTTAGTGGAACTCTTAAACAACGCCTGCAAGTATACAGCAACCCGAGGCGATATCCATTTACACATCCGTCAATGTGAGATCTTAGGGGAGGAAGACTCAGACTCACGAGAGGGGATTGAATTTTCCATTCGTAACCAAGCCAGCATCCCCCCAGAGGAACTGCCTAAAATCTTCGAGAAGTTCTACCGTATCCCCAATGCTGATCCCTGGAAACAAGGGGGAACCGGCTTAGGATTAGCCCTGATTGAAAAACTGGTGACACAACTCGATGGACGGATTAGCGTCGAAAGTTCCCATGGCTGGACAACCTTCCGGGTGGTGTTTCCGAACCGGCAGCAACAACTCCAGCTTAATCCTGACTGATACCTTGACATACTCCCCGACCTGAAGGTGAGGGGATTCTGCAGCTAGTCAAACCAACTACGTTGCTTGACGGACGGTTGCTGTGAGAACCGAGATGGGGAACGAGATCTCGATTCCCCATTTTCCCTTTAACTGGCAAGATACTCACCCATGTCAGCCTTGCGTTTGCGTAACTTGGTGAGGGATTCCCGTTCAATCTGTCGTACTCGTTCGCGAGAGATTTTCAGGCGATCGCCAATTTTGGCTAACGTCATCGCTTTTCCATCCCGCAAGCCAAACCGCAGGGCTAAGACTTCCCGCTGCTGGGCCGTTAAATCAGCCATGAGGGTTTCGAGATCGCTGCGGAGGGAGGACTGCACCGCAAAGTCTTCAGGGGAGGGGCCATCATCTTCGAGTAAGTCCGCCAGTTCTGTATCCTGATTTTCTCCGACTCGTAAGTCCAGAGATAAAGGTTGACGGGAGCGTTCGAGATAGTCCCTGACCTGTTTTGCGGTGAGACTCATAGACTCAGCAATTTCGTTGATGCTTGGGGCCCGCCCCAGTTCTTGAGTCAGTTGACGCTGAACTTTCTTAATTTTATTAAGTTTTTCGGTGATGTGAATCGGCAGACGGATGGTGCGGCCCTTTTCGGCGATGGCCCGAGTAATGGCCTGACGAATCCACCAATAGGCATAGGTTGAGAAGCGATAGCCCTTGGTGGGATCAAATTTTTCTACCCCACGCTGCATCCCAATGGTGCCTTCTTGGATCAAGTCCAACAAATCGACATTGCGTTTAATATACTTTTTAGCCACCGACACCACCAGGCGGAGGTTGGCTTCCACCATCTTACGTTTGGCAACTTCGCCACTCTCAATCTCTTTCTGAAGCTGTCGCTGAGTCAGTTTGGCGGCTTCGGCCCACTCTTGGCGGGTGGGTTGGCGATCGAGTTGTTGGGCCAGTTCTTCTTGAATCGTCTCGAGTGCAACCAGTTTTTGAACTCGTTTGCCGTATAGGATCTCCTCTTCGTGGGTTAACAGAGGAACCCGACCAATTTCTCGGAGATAGGTACGGACTAAGTCGGTAGAGGTCTGAGCAGTCTTCATAACGGAGGTGCTTGAGGTTGGGTTACGACGAACTCGTGTTGGCTTAAGTCGTGCGGGTACTTTCAGGACGGCCGAAGGGGAGAAATGAGTAAATTTCTCCTTTATGTAAACAATTGTAACGCTTTTAAGGCTAAATGACAGCCCTAAATAACAACGTCCTTCGGGACACTGTCTTTAGCCTAGCGAGATCCAAAGGCCCTAATTGCAATCTGGAGTACAAAATGGGCAACAGTCCCAGGGGAGATGGAGAGGCTGGGGATCACGATGGCCATAAAAATAAGGTCCGCTCGCGGGAGCAGACCTTGAGAGGCATCACTAGAGAGGTTGAACATCTAGGCTAGAACCATTTCTGGGATATAACTAATATGACCGTCGAGTTCCATCGTCTCGGCTAGGGAGGGTTGTGGAGGTTCCTCTGCCGGTAAATCAGCCAGGGGACGACGTTGAACGATGCCTTGTTCTAAGAAATGATGCAGGATGCGGCTAACGGTGGCTCTGCTGACGGATAAATCTGAGGTCAAGTCCCAGAAACTATGGGTTCCATCGAGACAGGCAGTTAGATTAGAAAAGACATTGGCACGCAGATCTAGGCTTTGATCGAGTTGGAAGGCGTGATACACCCACTGAGGCTTGAGTCCTAGTTCCTGCCAGTTCGCGGACAACTCTTGAACCTCCTCATATAGGCTTTCGAGGATGCGGCGGCTCAAGGTCCAGCGAGGGCAGAGGTTACTGTTACTTGCTTGCCAGTAGAGCTTATATTTGGAGACATGAGTCAGGGAGAATAGCACTTCTCGAGTGCAGTCTCTCAAGATGGCTTTGGCTTGGTTGCAGGTGAGCCAGCCTTCGCTGACTCCATGATGCAGATGGCTCCGTTCCCAATTCTGTTGAGTTGCTTTGGGTTCTAGGTGATGCTGCAACTGGGGAACTTGCTGCTGAACGGCTCGCTGCCAACGACGACGACGATGTACGGAGGAAACGGCGGTTGCAATCTGTCCCTGAAATAAATCGAAATAGTATTGTGTAGATTTGTGAACGACGATCAGGCGACCTGTGGCTTGATGATGGATGTAGTGTAACAGCTCGGCGGCAGCGGATTGAGTAGAGGGATCTAAATAGGTTTCCATGATCTGACCTGATGATTTGATGGTGAATGATCTCAGAAGGATGTGAGTGCCAGGATGAGGTTGTCATTAAAGGGGGACTCGTGATCCGGTAAGCCGAGCAATAAGTCAGGTGCAGCAGAGGAGGGATGATCAGATAATTGGACTGATAGCAAGGATTAACAAACGTTAAAATCAGCACCCATCGACTTGTTGCGATTGTTTAAGATCCTATTGCAGCTTGATGCTAGAATTAACAAAAAATAACGTCCTGCAACAAGTCTAAATTATGCTATGCTTTCCTTAAGAAAGTTGGCTTGGTTTATGTCCTGATATTTACGATATTAAACGAGATTTAGGACTATGAAAACTGTCGAATTTACAGATTTTTAATTGCGTGAATCCACAAGAGCAACTCTATGTATAACTACTGAGCCGCCGTCTACCTTCAGAGGTCTCTTCCTGTCATGGCAATTTTTGATGAACAATTTCAGGATATCGGTAACCCACAACCCATGACGTTGAGGGCTGAGGTGTCACTGGCTGAGGCGATCGCCACCCTTGTGGATGAGAACCTGGCGAATGTCTTTGTGGTGGAGGGCGATCGCTTCCTGGGTTGCTTTTCTCAACAGCAGGCTCTGGCGCTGCTACGAGATCCGCAGTGCGATCGCCAGCAACGCCTCGGCTGTCTGATAGCGCAAGCCGGGGACTCCGTCTACCTACAACAGAATCAGCCTCCCGATTGGCCTGATCTGATCCAACGACTTCAGCAGAGTCCCCGAGAAACGGTGCCCATTCTCGATCCTCAGGGACAGCTTATCGGGAGTCTGTCAGCAACGGACCTTCTCTGTCAAGGCTATCCGGCCCAGATTGACCATCAAGTCCCCCTGAGTCTAGAAGAACAGCAACTTCTGCAAGAAAAACTGATCAGCAGTTACACCAAACTGCAAATGTTGCTGTCAACGATGCCGGACATTGTCCTAGAAATCAGCATTGATCATGATGAGAATCTCCATGTGGGTTTACCCAGTCATGATTACAGTTGCCTCAACCTAGACGTTAACGACACCATTAATGCCTTTTTTGACCCTTCCTGTGAGGGGCAATTTTTTGAGCAAATTCAACGCGCTTGGCAGCAGGGTTGTACGATTCGCTATGAATATCAACTGCCTCCCCAAGACCCCTCAGACGACTCAACGCCTGAGACTCAGTGGTTTGAGGCTCGTATTTCCCCCTTACCGCTCCCTCTGTTGACTCAGGAAATCACCATGTGCGCCCTCTGGGTGGCGCGAGATATCACAGCTCACAAACGGGCCGAGGCGGTTCTACAAAACAACACCCGTGAGTTGGAAGAACGAGTGCAAGCTCGCACCAATCAACTGCGCAGCATCAACGAGATGCTGCGAGCCAGCATCCGCACGCGCCAGGAGGCTCAGGAGGGGTTACAACAGACGAGCGATCGCCTGCGAGCGATTCTCGATGCCATTCCGGGCATTGTCTGCTGGGTGGGTGACAATGAACGTTATCAGGGGGTGAACTCCAACTTTGCCAATCTCTACGGTTTGGAGCCAGACGACTTCCTGGACCAAGATTTGGCGTTTCCGGGCCATAATTCCCATCAATTTGCTGACTTTATGCGGGCATTTATGGGGGCGGCGGCCATGTCAGCGGGTCAGATTATTACCTTGGAAATTGAGGAGTCCAGCCTCCAATATCTGGTGGTAGCCCAAAAATACGATCGCGGTCGGGCCGCCATTGGGGTGGGCATTGATATCACCCAACGACAACAGTTTGAAATTGCCCTGATGGAGCAACAACGGCTCTTTCAGCAAATCGCGGATACCTCTCCTGATATTCTTTATGTCTATCAAGCTAGTAGCGGGCAGATTGTCTATATCAATGGTCAGGTAGAGGCCCTCATCGGTCATACCCCCAAAACCATCACTGAATTAAGTCATCCCCATTGGTGTGAGCATATTCATCCCGAGGATATCTCTGAAATCGGCGCATTTGGCGATTCTCTGGACCAACTCAATGCCGGTCAACTTCTGGAACGGGAATATCGCCTACGAGGGGTTGATGGACAATGGCATTGGATTCATAGTCGGGAAATTGTCCTGAGTCGGGATGCCGAGGGGGAGTTGGAACAGATTGTGGGCATTGTTCAAGATGTGAGCGATCGCAAGGAGGCGGAACTGGCCCTGCGCCAACTTAACCAGGAACTCGAAACCAAAGTGGCCCAACGCACCATCGCCCTACAACGGAGTGAGTTACGGTTCCGCTCCCTGTTTGAACAGATGGCGGTGGGGGTGGCTCAAGTTACTCTGGAGGGTCGATGGGAGTTTGTCAATCAAAAACTCTGTGATATTTTGGGCTACCCCTCCCAAGAGCTGGCCCAGCGCACTTGTTTGCAGATGACCTATCAGGAGGATCTGGCCATGTCAGAACAGGCGCGAGAGGAGCTGCTCAGTGGCACGGCTGAGACAGTCACCCTCGAAAAACGGTTTCTGCACGCCAATGGTAGCCCCATTTGGGTTCACGTGACCACCTCTATTGTCTCTGAGCCATCCTCTCGGGAGATGACGACGATCCCGGCGGTCGCGCCGTACTTTGTGGCGGTGGTTCAAGATATCACCGAGCGCAAACGGGCCGAGGCGGAGGTCATTAAAGCACTGCAAAAGGAACGGGAGCTGATTGATCTCAAATCCCGCTTTATCTCGATGACCTCCCATGAATTTCGCACCCCCCTAGCAGTGATCAAATCCTGCGGCCAACTGCTGCAACGCTACGATTGGAGTCGGGAGGAACAGCTCGAACAGCTCAATGATATTCAGTCGGCTGTGGGTCATATGACGGAACTGCTCGACGATGTGCTGACCTTGGCTAAAAGTGAGTCAGGGACTTTGAAGTTTAGCCCCGAACCCCTCGATATTTGCGAATTTTGTGACAAATTGTTAAGACAGCTCCAGGGTAGCATTGCCCGCGATCGCCAACTCTCATGGGTGGTTCCCCAAACCCCTGTGGTGCTAAATGGTGATGAAAAACTGCTACGGCAGATTTTTAGCAATTTAGTTTCAAATGCGCTGAAATATTCTAGCATTGACGAACCTGTCGAAGTTCATTTAGTCAAACGTGATCAGGAGCTAATTTATTGCGTGAAAGATGAAGGGATCGGTATTCCCGCAGAAGATCTACCTCGTCTGTTTGAATCCTTCCATCGGGCCAAAAATGTGGGTACGATTCCCGGGACGGGTTTGGGGTTAGCGATTGTGCAACGCTGCGTTGAGCTACATGGGGGACGACTAGAGGTGGAGAGCCAGGTGGGACAGGGGACTCAGATTTGCGTACACCTGCCCCTTTAAGTCATCTGTAAAGTTCGTTAACATCGCCCTAGAGTCGCTGGTAAAGTCTACCCGGAGGGTGTAGAATCAGGCTTGACGTTGTTGTCTTGATACTTGAGGATCGTTAAAGATCACGATCATCGCGGACTAAAAACCATGAAAAAGATATTGGTTGTCGAAGACGAACAGGTGTTGCAGAAAAACATTATGAAAATCCTCCGTTTGGAGGGGTTTGAGGTGATGGGGGCCAGTGACGGAGAGACTGGGGTGGCTTGCGCTCGTCAGGAGTCCCCGGATCTAATTGTCTGTGATGTCATGATGCCGGAGATGGATGGCTATCAGGTGTTGCAAACACTACAAGCTGATGTGGAAACTGCTCTGATTCCCTTTATTTTCTTGACGGCGAAAACCGATCGCTCTGATATGCGTCAGGGGTTTGAAATGGGAGCTGATGACTACTTAGTAAAACCTTTTGATGCTGATGAATTACTACGGGCGATTGAGGCCCGCTTTAAGAAGCAAGAGGTGATGGTGACTCGGCTGTCAACCCTGTCAGACGAGTTGAGTCAATTGCAAGAGTTTTTGGATGCCAAGGATGGTTTAATGACCAATCTCAACCAAGAACTGCGTCGGCCCATGTCGAATATCAAGATGGCTTTGACGATGTTGCAGGCTCAAAAAAGCCCCGAAGCTCAGGAACGTTATATTAGTATTTTAGAAGAAGAGTTTTCCCGAGAAATTTCCCTGCTGAATCAAGTGGAGGAAATGCAGAAACTCTTAACACCGGAAAATGTGACCTTGCTGCGACAGTTTCATCTTCTGCAAAATGGCGGTTAATGACCCAGTCAGCGCTCAGCCTATAACAACTCAAGTTGAGAGGCTAGGGAAAAGAGCTGCGCTCGCCAGGCATGATCTTGGGGGCGATCGCTCTTGAGTTCTAGAACCCGCACTCCTGGTTGTGGGAACTGATGTAGGGCATCTTTCAAGTCACCCCCCGACTTAATTTGGCTGTAAGCAATCTCATAGGCGGCACAAAGTTTCTCAAGATTGACCTGTTGTGGTGTGGAAAAAAACTCCTGAAACGGGGGATTAAATTGTGCAATTGGCAGGAGTTCAAAAATCCCCCCACCCTGATTATTAATCAGTACCACCGTTAGATGACCATGGCCCTTCAATTGTTGAGCCAGAAGCAAGCCATTGGTATCATGTAAAAACGCCAAATCGCCGCTAATGAGAACCGTGGGTTTGCCCTCATAGGCCAGGCCAATGGCAGTTGAGAGAGTGCCATCAATCCCATTAGCACCACGATTACAAAAGACTTGTGTTTGGCGATCGCTCGGTTGCCAGAACCACTCCATATCACGCACTGGGGTACTGTTAGCCACCATCACCTGTCGTTGACTGGGCAAACTGTGAGACAGAAGCCAGGGAAGCTGAGCTTCTCGCAGTTGGCGGGTGTCGGACATTTTGGAGCTGAGGGCCCTGGCTAACTTAGCATCGGCATCACACCATTGTTGACAAAACTGCGAGGGACTGGGGGGAACCACTGGATCTGGGATGGGTAGACGCTCGATATCGAGGCGCAGGTGAACCGTGCGACCATGGAGAGGATCGAGATTGCGATCGCCGGGGTCTAAGACCCAAGTTAAGGCATTAAGCTGTTGTAGCCATTGGCGTAAGACCTTGCTGGTGGGTAAGTCTCCCAGTTGCAGCACCAGATCCGGCTGAAATTTAGCAGCAATCTCAGGATGACGCAGTAGCAGATCGTATCCCACGACTAGCTGAGGGTTAAGGGAGGCCCAATGACGCAAGGGTGAGAGGGCCTCAGCAAACACCGGAAAGCCGATGGTTTTCGCGAGTTGGGCCACTCGTTCGCTGTAGCGTTTGGGGTTGTGGGGTTGAGCTACACCGGCGACAATGAGACCGCGATCGCTCTTAAACCAGGCGGCAAAGGCGCGATCGAGACTTTCTCCCGAGGGACGGGGAATCGCTGGCCGTTCCGGGATAACAGCGGCAAAAAACTCGTCCCAGATGCCATCTCCCAACATCCGCACAAACTCTTGCGTTTGAGGTTGAGGTTCCGGGGCCAGGGGTTCACGAAAGGGACAGTTGAGATGAACCACACCGGGAACCGGAAAACCGGTCCGCTCCCAGCCATAGACTAAGGTTTGTCGTAAATAGCGCAGTTGGTTCAAACTGAGTTCAGGCAGGGCCAGTTCACTATACCAACTTGTATAGTTGCCATAGAGCTTCTGTTGGTCGATGGCCTGTCCGGCCTGACAGTGGCGTAACTCCGGGGGGCGATCGGCGGTCAGCACCAGCAGGGGAACCCGAGACTCATGAGCTTCAATAATGGCAGGGTAGAAGTTGGCTCCAGCGGTTCCCGAGGTACAGATGAGGGCGACGGGTTTATGGGTTCGTTTCCCATGGCCCAGGGCAAAAAAGGCGGCTGAGCGTTCATCGAGAATGGAGATGGCTTCAATCTGCTCTTGTTGGGCAAAGGCCACGGCCAGAGGGGCCGAGCGAGATCCCGGACAGATGACGGCGAGGTCTAAGCCTAACCGTGCTAGGGTTTCAACCAGAACCGAGGCCCAGAGAGTATTGGTGTTACGAGGGTCAACCGCCATAGAGAGTTTGTGATGTAGTCGTGAGCGGTTTGAGTTAGTGGTGGAAGGGGATGATGGTTAGGGGCAATAACACCCAGGCTAGTTGTAAGACTCCCTGCCAGCCGAAGTGTAGGCCGGGATGGATTCCACAGAGAAGAGCCTCGATGCGTTGTTCTAGGCGAGAGGGGGGAGCGGTACAACTGAAGGCGGCTTCAAAGGAGGCTGTTGAGCGTAGTGGGGCACGCACCACATCCAATAGGGACTCGGCCAGAAGCAGTTCGTCAACCTGTTGAGCGGCCCAGGCATCGGCGCGAATTTCTCGCAATAGTAGCAAATCTTGCCAAAGCTGCTCACTCTGGGGAAGCCAGAGGGTGAGACGGTAACAGATGCCGAGCCAGAAGAACCAGAAGGTATCACGATAGACTCGATGGCCATCTTCGTGGGCCAGGACGGCGGCGAGGCGATCGCCGTCGAGATGGTCTAATAGGCCTTGGGTGATGGTGAGTTCTGGTTTCCAGCCTCCCACTTGAGCGGTAAATAGGCCCGTGTCGTCGATGATGCGACAGGGATAGCCGAGAACCTCGGTTTGGGGATAGCGATGGAGCTGTGCGACGGTACGCCACAGTTGCAGGGCTTGATGAATCAGGCAAATCAGGGCGCTGAGGAGAAAGAGCCAGGAGATGAGATAGCTGGCCAGGCCGGTTCCCTGCCATACCATTTGCCCTTGGGCGCCCATGGAGAGAACGGCGACGGCGGTGGTGAGCAGGAGCAGGGCTGGGGCCACCAGGGCGATGATCCCAGAACGCCAGCGTTGTTCAAGATTGGTTAGGGATGGCTTCGGGGACTTTTGGCTGTTGAGATTCCCCTGACGCAAGCCGAGGGCGATCGCCAAAGCCATGAGAATCATCAACAAGTGCATTAGGACTGTTCCTCCCGTTGGCGTCGCACTGCTTGAATCCGTTGAGCGATGGCATCAAGGCGGTCTAGGCTGTCTACATCGAGGCTGTCGGCAAAGGCGGCGACCACATCGGGGCTGCTGACGGCGAGAAAGCGTTGCAGGCGATCATGGGATTTGAGCATTTGCGCTTGCTCGCGGGAGATGCGCGGCCGCCAACGAAAGGCGCGATCGGCTTTGTCACAGTCAAGCCAGCCTTTTTTGGTTAGACGACGCATCACTGTGGTGACGGAGGCGTAGGCGAGTTCGCGGTCAGGATCGGCCAAGATGCGATCGTGAACATCTTTGACGGTCACCTCTTTGAGGTCGTAGATAATGTCTAAGATTTCGGCTTCTAGGGGTCCGAGAGATAAGTTTTGGGGACGATTATCAGGCAGGGGAACCATAGTGACGATATGTGGTGACCAGAACATTGGCTGAGTCGAAACCAATGGCTTGTATTTTACCCTGTTCCTGTCCCCAGACGGGCAAAACTCTCTGAGTTATGGATTAACGGCGATGTTTGCTGGGGTTAAGACGGGGTAGCGGTTGGGAGCTAACGCCTGGGGCGAGATAGTATTCGGGGAGCGATTCTTGAGGGCGATGTTTGTCGGCCCGTTGGCTTTGCCACCAGCGTAGGGCGATCGCCCCAGTCATGGTTCCCATGCCTAAAAGTAGGAGGGAGCTATAACTGCCTAGACCTCCTAGGGCAACATCTACGGCTCCGACGGTCAAAATAAAGCTAGAAACCGGTTCTTTACGGTAGAAGGGCTTGAGAAATCGATGCCAAACAGCATTCATGAGAGTTTTAACGGTATAGTCCGCGACGGATAGATGAGACAGATGAGAAGGGTGTGGTGCAATGGTCGTGTCAGACGGCATTCCCACACCCTCATCTATCTTGATCCTACTCGATCGCCGAAACTAGATCAGGCCTAACCAGGCTAAGAGTCCCTGGCCCGATAGGTATTCAATGGCGAGGGCGGCAATGAAGCCAATCATCGCGGCACGACCATTGAGCCGTTCGGCATATTGGTTAAATCCAAATTTAGGCTCGGTGAGATTGGGAGTGACGGAGGGTTCAGGGGATTGGCTCATAAAACTTAACAAAGTTGGGGATGTTTCTATTGTAGGAATTTCTGTTGATAAGGCAAGGGGGGAAGAAGGCAGTAGGCAGTAGGCAGTAGGCAGTAGGGGGGAGAGGGGATTGGGGGACTGGTATAGAATGGGGGGGATTTGTTTGTTTGCTGGGTGGGGCGTTTATGGATATTGGTGTTCCTAAGGAAATTAAGAACCGTGAGTTTCGGGTGGGGTTGAGTCCACAAAGTGTTCGGGTTTTGGGCGATCGCGGCCATCGGGTTTTTGTGGAAACTCAGGCGGGGGTGGGTTCTGGATTTACGGATGAGGACTACCGCCTGGTGGGGGCGACGGTGGTGGAGTCGGCGGCGTTGGCTTGGGAACGGCCGATGGTGGTGAAGGTGAAGGAACCTCTGCCGGAGGAATATGGGTTTCTTAATGGCGGTGGGGGCGATCGCATTCTGTTTACGTATCTCCATTTGGCGGCGGAACGGCGGTTGACGGAGGCGCTGATGGAGTCGGGGATTTTGGCGATCGCTTATGAGACGGTTCAACTCCCCGATGGCCGTTTGCCGCTTTTGGCGCCGATGAGTGTGATTGCGGGACGGCTTTCGGTGCAGTTTGGGGCCCATTTCTTGGAACGGCCTCAGGGGGGCCGGGGGGTGCTTTTGGGCGGTGTTCCGGGGGTTCCTCCGGGAGATGTGGTGATTCTTGGTGGGGGCGTTGTGGGAACGGAGGCGGCCCGGGTGGCGATTGGTTTGGGGGCGCGAGTGCGGATTTTTGATATTAATCTCGATCGCCTCTCGTATCTGGAAACTCTCTTCGGTTCCCGGGTGGAGTTGCAATATAGTAGTCCCCTGACGATTGAGGCGGCGGTTCCGGAGGCGGATTTACTGGTGGGGGCGGCGTTGGTGTTGGGGCGTAAACCGCCGATGCTGGTTTCCCAAGATTTGGTTCATCGCATGAAGCCAGGGGCTGTGATTGTGGATGTGGCGGTGGATCAGGGGGGCTGTATTGAGACGATTCGCCCTACGTCTCATACGGAACCGACGTATTTGGTTGCGGATGTTTTGCATTATGGGGTTCCCAATATGCCGGGTTCGGTTCCTCGCACGGCGACTCAGTCGTTGAATCACAGTACGCTTCCCTATGTGTTGATGTTGGCGGAGGCGGGGGCTAAGGCGATTGAGACGAATGGGGCGATCGCGTCTGGGGTGAATGTACGGGATCATCAGTTGGTTCATCCGGCGGTGCGGGAGGTGTTTGGGGATTTGTAGGGAATAGGGAATAGGGAATAGGGAACAGGGAACAGGGAACAGGGAACAGGGAATAGGGAATAGGGAATAGGGAACAGGGAACAGGGAATAGGGGGGAGAAGGCAATAGGCAATAAATAGCAAAGATGTAGGGGCGTACCCTTGTGGTCGCCCTAGGCAATAGGCAATAAATAGCAAAGATGTAGGGGCGTACCCTTGTGGTCGCCCTAGGCAATAGGCAATAGCAAAGATGTAGGGGCGTACCCTTGTGGTCGCCCTAGGCAATAGGCAATAGGCAATAGGGAAATTATGGGTGATTTAAGGGAGTTGTCGAAGCGGGAACGGATTACGGCTTTGTATGAGGCGATTAACCGGCGGGATGTGGAGGGGGCGTTGGTTTATGTGGATGAGGGCTGTGTCTATGAGGATGTGAATTTCCGTAAGACGTTTTTGGGTGCGGCTGAGGTTCGGGGGTTTTTTGCGGAAACTTGTGGCAATGTTCCTGAGGATTTGCTGTTTGTGATTGATGATTGTGCTGAGGGAGAGGGGGAGACGGTGGCCCTGCTTTGGCATATTGAATTGGCGGGGATTCCGTTTCCCAATGGCCGAGGGGTGGGGTTCTATCGCTTTTCAGCGGAGACGGGCAAGTTGGTGTTTGCTCGTGATATTTCGGAACCTCCTCTCAAGTTAGGTCGATTTGCACTGTTGATTGTCCGGTTTGTTGCCCCTCTGGCGCGACGGTTCTTAAAACCAGCTGCGTCTGAATCGTCGCCCCAGTCGTCGCCCCAGTCGTCGGCTCAACTCTATCCGGGTTATGGGGCCTGTCTGTGGATCTTTACGGTGATCTACTTGGGGGTGTTGATTCTCTCTCCCAAGGATCTGTTGCTTCCTGGAGATCCCCTCTGGGCGTTGCAACCTGAGACGATTCAGGAACTCCTTGATGAGTCGTTGAATTTCTTTTTTGTGCTGCCGATTGTGAATCAGTTGGGGCTGACGGTGTTGGAGTCTCCCCCGGTGCATCCGGTGACTCAGGCCTTTTTTAATTTTGCGGAAGCCTGGATTTTTATGTTTCTGCCCCTGCTGTTGGCAGATCCTCGGGGCTACCGCCTCCCTCGCCCTCTGATTTGGCTGGGGGCGATGTTTTTGACGAATATCTTTCTTTTACCCTATATGGGGCTGCGCTGTACGACTGAGCCAGATCTGCAACAGAGTCGGGGGAAGGGGTTTATTGCTCGTTCTTTTGGCTGGACGGGTTTGGTTGTGGGGGCGATCGCGGTGGTTTGGTTTTTGGCGGTGGGGGATGTGGGTGGAGTTGGGGAACGCCTAGGGTTCTTTGGCCAGATGTTACGGGGCGATCGCGTCACGATTGCCTTCGCTCTGGATATTGTTCTATTTAGTGTCTTCCAAGGGATAATCCTGGGTGGGATTATGCCCCCCGGCCATCCTCGGCGGGGCCTACGCTGGATTCCCTTTTGGGGGTTGGGATTGTGGTTAATCCTCTAGTCGATATCCCGTCGCCCTTCTAAGGCCCGGGCTAAGGTCACTTCATCGGCATATTCTAAATCCCCTCCCATGGGTAAGCCGAAGGCGATGCGTGTTACCCGTGTGAAGGGTTTGATGAGTTGGCCCACATACATGGTGGTGGTTTCCCCTTCTACGCTGGGGTTAATGGCCAGGATGACTTCTTTGATGGTTCCTTGACTGACGCGCTGCACGAGGGGCTGTATATGGAGTTGTTCGGGGCCAATTCCTTCCATGGGGGCGATCGTTCCCCCTAAAACATGGTATTTGCCGCGATATTCCCGTGTTTTCTCTAGGGCGATGACGTCGCGGGAGTCGGCGACGACGCAGATGGTACTGTCATCCCGGTTGGGGTTACGACAAATCTCACAGACGGGATCGGCGGAGAGGTGAAAGCAGACTTGACATAACCCCACTTGCTGCTTGGCTTCAATTAACGCCGTGGCCAAGGCTTGGGCTTCTGCTTCTGGACGTTTGAGGACATGAAGCGCCAGGCGTTGCGCCGTCTTGGGCCCAACACCGGGAAGTTTCTGGAATTGCTCGATCAACCGAGCCAGGGGACGAGTATAAACGGGACACCTCCTGAAAATGCAATTAGGCGGTCGCCATTATAGCAAATTTCCGAGTTAATTTTAAATTAATGTAAAAGGTATGGCGCAATAGCTATTGACATTGTACCATGTCTTTTATAGGAGGCTCAGCCCGTTTTTCTGAATTCAAGGTTGAGTCAGATCATCTATATTTGTTCTGAAAATTTATTCCGTAACTCAGTTGGTATTGTTTACCCAGTTTACTCAATATGACACAACAACAGACTCTCAAAAATCCCCAGTTAGAAATTGGTGATTACTTTGATATTGGCTGGTCAATTTTCAAGGATAACCTGTCTAATTTCTTAGTTCTAGTTTTGGTGATTGATATCCCCATTGCTATTTTGCAACTGCTTAGTCCAACCCCTGAAGATCCGAGTCAGATTGATGTAGCTGCCAGCCCTGTCGTTTTAGTGGTTGGGATTGTGAGTATTGTCCTCTCGCTTGTGGGGGTTTTAAGTGCGTTTATTCTAACTGAATCCGCAGTTCTCAACCGACCAATTGAGATGTCTGCGATTATACAGCAAGGATTTTCCCGCTTTTTGCCAAGTCTTTTAGTTATCATTGTTGGGGGGATTTTAACACTGATTGGCTTTCTGCTATTGATTGTCCCAGGGATTTATTTGGGAAACCTGTTTTATTTCAGTTTTGATGCGGTTGCTCTGCGTGGTTGTGGCTTAGATGGTTTATCGTATAGCCGCAATTTAGTGAAAGGACAATGGTGGAAAATATTTGGCCGTGCTTTTTTGCTAAGTTTTGCCTTTTTAATTCTTTTCTTGATTCTTGCGTTTGGTCTTGGTTTTGCCTCGATTGTTGTGAGTGCGATTCCACTACTTCCAGAGTTAATGGAGCTTGCCTCGGCTTTTGTTCTGGGCTTAGTTAGTTATCTTTTTCTGGCAATTCTGACGGTTTTCTTCCTCAATGTGGATTATGTTCGCAATGCTACCCCATGAGGGAGGTTAAGCCACTCATCTTCGTCAGAGGTGATGGGGAGTACCAATCAGGGTGTCAGTTCTCGGTATGCTTAGAGATAAGGATGTTCACTGAGTTGGTCTACCTCATCTATGCAAGTCTCCCCTGTTCAACCGGATACTCAACCCCAAGTTCAATCCCTGGAAACCCTGGCCCTCGATGTGGGAGGAATGAAATGCGCTGGCTGTGTCAAGGCCGTGGAACGGAAATTGAGCCAGGTTCCGGGGGTGGCTTCGGCGAAGGTGAATTTGGCGACGGAAATGGCGACGGTGGCTTGTGAGGCGGGAGTTGTCAATCCCGAAACTCTGGCCCAAACCTTGACGGAGGGAGGATTTCCCAGTCAGTTACGTCGTCAGGAGGGATTGTCGTTAGCGGATTTAGAGGCGACGGAGGAACGCCAGCGAGAGGCGCAGCAGCAACAGCAACGCCAGCTTGGGGTAGCCTTGGGGCTGATTATTCTCTCGGTGTTGGGCCATTTGCAAATGCTGGGGGTTCCGCCAATTCCGGGGTTGAGTAATATCTGGTTTCATTTTGCCCTAGCGTCCCTGGCGTTGGCGATTCCGGGGCGTGAGATTATTGTTGAGGGGGCCCGGGGCTTGCTCAAGAATGCGCCGAGTATGAATACTCTGGTGGGGTTTGGCTTGGTGACGGCCTATCTGGCGAGTACGGCGGCCCTGTTTTTCCCCAATTTGGCTTGGGAATGCTTTTTTGAGGAACCGGTGATGTTGTTGGGGTTTGTGCTGTTGGGGCGATCGCTCGAATCCCGGGCCAGAAACCGGGCTTCGGCTTCTCTCAAGTCTCTGGTGGGGTTACAGCCGAAAATGGTGCATCTGTTGACGGAGATTGAGGATTTGCAGCAGCTGAATCCTGAGAGTCTTGTGGATTTACCGGCGGATCAGGTGCGGGTGGGGGAATATTTACAGGTTCGGGCGGGTGAGAAAATCCCGGTGGATGGGGAAATTCTGGCTGGGGAAACTCTGGTGAATGAGTCGATGTTGACGGGGGAGTCTCTACCGATCGCCAAAGGGCCGGGCGATCGCCTCACCACGGGAACCCTGAATCAGTCGGGAAGTATTATTATGCAGGCGCAACGCACGGGGAAAGATACGGCGTTGGCCCAGATTGTGGGGTTGGTGGAGGAGGCCCAAACTCGCAAGGCCCCGGTGCAACGGTTGGCGGATACGGTGGCGGGTTATTTTACGTATGGAATTATGACCTTAGCTGCCTTGACATTTGTGTTTTGGTATGGTATAGGAGTTAATCTATTTCCCCAGGTCTTAGAGACGGCCCATGAGTTCCCCAATTTGGCTCATGTGCATGGGATGGGCCAAGCACCCCTGTCACCGCTGTTGCTGAGTTTGAAGCTGATGATTGATGTGTTGGCGATCGCCTGTCCCTGTGCGTTGGGGTTGGCGACTCCGACGGCGATTCTGGTGGGAACCGGTGTGGGTGCGGAACGGGGTTTGCTGATTCGTGGCGGTGATGTGTTGGAGCGGGTTCATCAACTCGATACGGTGGTATTTGATAAAACGGGAACTTTAACCACTGGCCATCCCCAGGTGAGTGAGATTTGGCAACGGGGCCCCCGCAATCTCTTGCAATGGGTGGCTTCGGTGGAACGACAAACGAATCACCCTCTCGCCGAGGCGATCGTCAGTCGGGCCCAGGCTGAGGGATTAAGCTTGCTTCCGGTGTCGGATTCCCAGACGGAGGTGGGGTTAGGGGTGCGAGGGATGATTGAGTCTCAGGTGGTGTTGGTGGGAAGCCGCCTCTGGTTAGAAAAACAGGGGATTGTTCCTGAGACGGGGGTGGAGGGTTGGCTCGATACTATGGCCTGTCAGGGAAATAGTCTGGTGTATGTGGCGATTGCTGGGGAGTTTGCGGGGGCGATCGCCGTTCGCGATCAGTTGCGCGAGGATGCGGCGGAAACGGTGCAAGCTTTGCGGGATTTGGGTTTGCAGGTGCAACTGCTGACGGGCGATCGCCCGGAAACGGCTCAGGCGATTGGCCAACAGTTGGGCCTGTCTCCCCACGAGATTATGGCTCAGGTAACTCCCCAGGAGAAGGCCTCTCGCATGGCGCAGTTACAGGAGACGGGATTGAGGGTGGCGTTGGTTGGGGATGGGATTAATGATGCACCGGCGTTGGCCCAAGCGGATGTGGGAATGGCGTTAAATGCGGGAACGGATGTGGCGGTGGAAACGGCGGATATTGTCTTGATGGGCGATCGCCTTGAGGATATCCTAGGGTCAATTCGTTTGAGTCGGGCCACGTTTAACAAGATTCGCCAAAATCTCATCTGGGCCTTTGGCTATAATCTGGTGGGACTCCCGGTTGCGGCTGGGGTGTTATTACCCAAGTTTGGGATTCTTCTCGATCCGGCGGTGGCGGCTGGCTTTATGGCCCTGAGTTCGGTGAGTGTGGTGACGAACTCGTTGCTGCTGCGTCGCTTTGATGGCTAATGGCTATTGTTGTCTGTTCTCCTTTCTCCTCTGTTCATGACGTCAACTGAGTTCTCGAAACCGGATCTCGATACCCCGGCTTGGGTGGATTTGCGCCGCTACGATCAATCGGATTATGATCGCGGTCGTTCGGGAGTCTATGTGTTGCTGTGGTGGCTGGTACAGGCGATCGCCTTTCCTCTCTCGCCTCATTTCGCCAATGGCTTTCGCTGCTGGCTGTTGCGTCGCTTTGGTGCAACGGTGGGGGAGGGGGTGATTGTGCGTCCAACGGCCCGATTTACCTATCCCTGGAAGGTGATGATCGGCGATTTTTGCTGGGTTGGGGATGATGTGGTGTTTTATAGTCTCGATGAGATTCGTCTGGGGAACCACTGTGTGGTGTCTCAGAAAAGCTATCTCTGTACCGGAAGCCATGATATCGGCGATCGCCAGTTTGGCTTAAAAACAAACCCCATTATCCTCGGTAACGGGGTTTGGATTGCCACTGATTGTTTTGTGGCCGCTGGGGTAACCATTGGTTCCAATACGGTGGTGGGGGCCCGCAGTAGTGTATTTGGTGATCTTCCGGCGGGATATGTCTGTTTGGGGAGTCCCTGTCGTGCGAAATTTCCACGCACTTTAACAGAAGACTCCCCCGCTACTTCTTAGGGTTCTAACGTTGTAAGGCGATGGCTGGGTTATCGGTTAAGGCTGATACGGGACTGGTGCGGACATCGGAGGTAAAGATGGTAGTGGTGACGGCGCGATCGCTCGGCCGAATCATAGATACATGAAGCCGCAAGTTAGCCGAGGGAAACCAGATCCGTTCCTCACGCACGGCGTTTTCTTCTAGCATCTGCACCATGAGGGTTCCATCGGGCCGTAATTCATAGGTTCCCTGACTCGGGGGTGTGTCTAAGTCGAGATAACTATAGATGAGAGTCCCCTGATTGGCGTTATCTGGGTTGGGAACGGGGATGACCAAATAGCTATGACTCTGTTGCCAATGAGTAAATCGAGCTTGATAGTCTTGGTCAACTCGGTAGGGGGAGCTGATGTCATACTGATCAATCCGTGAGTCGCGACAGGCGTTGAGCAGTTGCGCCTCGTCTAAGGCCAAAGGGGTGGCCGTTAGGGTGGATTGGACATCTTCGACGTGGCTGAGTTCGTGGTTATGACCGGTTCGCTGCGATCGCCACACCCCTAAGGAGAGTCGGAAAAATTTGCTAATGTTCATCTGTGGGACTTGACAGATTGGTAGAGAAAACTAACCCCAGCGCCAGGCTGCGGTTGTTCGCCTTTCTACAATAGTGGCTTAGTGGCAACTTGTGAATTAACTCAATCTGTCAAGTCATTTCAGTAATGACGTATCTATTTATGTAAATCAATGCTATATAAGCTTTTCTAAACCTGAATTGTCCAGTATCAATTGTCTAGTATCTAGCCGCTTATCCTGGGGGGGTGGCCGATTTTTGTTCGACGCCAAAGCCAACGAGAACTACATTTTCTAGAGGTTGGTTCGTTTTGGGACGCTCGTAACTGATAATTTTGCGAATCCGCAGTTCAGGGTTAATTAGGGTAATGGAGTCCACGGCGATGACTTGGGTATAGCGGGTGGTCATCAACAGTTCTTTGTTGCTGTTGTGGAAGCGGAAGTGGGAGATAATGGGCCGGTCTTCTTCGTAGGCGCGATCGCGCAGGTAATCCCCTTCAATATGGTCTCCGAGGTCTTCGGTGGGGACAAAGAGTAGATTTAGTTGTTGTTCGACTTCTTCCCCGGTTTCCGAGACGGTGGCAAATTCGAGGTGATAGCCGGGAAGGGGATCGAGGTTGTCTGGGATGGGATAGGCGTTATCCCGCAGCACTTTCTGTTTGAGATCGCCTGAGAGGGGATGGATGACAAAATCGGTGTGCGATCGCTCCACCTCTTGACGAGTCATATAGTGGTAGGTGCGCTCGGTACTCCATTGACCGACACAGCAATCAAAAAATGTCTGAAAAGTCTTAAGTTCCATAGGATGACTGGGGAATTCTCCGTCTTTTCCTTAAATTTTACTTAAATTGTCATAAAACCGTTCAAAATAAACAGTTTTGCCAACGCTCTCCTGTCACCATCCCCCTATCCCATCTCGACGACGGAGACCCCAGTTGTGGTTCCGACAGTCCTCTCCCTAAATTTGAACACCGAGAGTGATGCTGTCCGTCTCAATTGTTACAGTTGATTGATTTCCATTAAGATAGGTTTAGGTTGCTTGACAATAATCCTGGAACAGTATCCAAATGGCTGAAGTCAAGCTTGACCGGGGCGATCGCCTTTCCATCCTATCCCGTACCTAGTTCTGTGAGGTTCCATGACTTTATCTCTACACCATCAACCGCTGACGGCTGAGGCCCTGGCTGAACAGTTTTTCCGCAACTGTGCCGGAGAGTGGACCTCCCAACGCCGCTACTACAGCCTAAACAGCGGGGAAACCCAAGAAGTCACCAGTGAGATTACCGTCGAATTCCTCGAACCCGAACGGGAGTTATTACGAGAGTTAGCGCAACGCCACCAACTCCAGAGTGAAACTCCCTTCCTCTGTGGGAGTCGCGTCACTTGGGAAAGTCATTATGAGGGGGTTAGTCGCAAACCGAGTCGTGGCAAGACAGTGTTTGGGGTTCGGGGGGATATTCTCTACCGCGATCGCGGTTTCGCCACTCCCAAACCTGTCATTGCCGATTTCTGGTTCACCAATCCCGAGACGATGTGTTTAAGAACCGAGTACAACAATTCCAGTTTTGAGGAGGAATTGAAACTGATTGGCGAAAAATACCGCACTCGTCAAACGGTCATTTGTCGTGATGGGGAAGAACTGATGATTGGTCAATACTTAGAAACCCGGCGTTAGTTGAGGCCTGCATATTTTTAACCTCATCACCTCGTGTCATGGCTGAAGCCATGATACGGGGGTTTTGCGGCTCCGCCGCCTCTATTGACGGGGTGGGCGGGGTTAGGATGGGCGATCGTCACTTGTCGGGTGAATGTTTGGTAAGCCGATCAAAATGCCTTTTCGGGGTTTGATGTATATCGGAATTTAGCCTTTGAGGCAGATTAGATGGAAACCTTTATCCGGCGATTCTTTTTCCAGGGTGATTAACCCAAATCATTTATAATGATCGTTAGATTTTGGATAGTCATCATGTCCCTCACCATCGCGCTGAATCCTGAACTAGAAGCTAAACTCCTGGCTGAAGCCAAGCAGCAGGGTCAAAGTTTGGATACATTTCTCCAGCAATTGCTATCTCAAGCATTGGGAGTGTCGGAGCCTGATGCTTGGTTCGGGGAGGATGGTTTAGCGGCCGATTTATACAGTCCCGTGGCTTTGTTGGATGATGATGGGGTAATCGCGTTGGCACAGATGAAGCTAGATGCTGGGCAAAATCAGCGTTTGGGAGATTTGCAAGCGAAAGGAAAGGCTCAGGGGTTAACCCAAGCGGAGCGATATGAACTCTTGATGTTAATGCAGAGTTATCGTTTTGGCTTATTGCGAAAATCTGAAGCCTTAGCTGAAGCAAAAGCGCGGGGTTTAAAGCCAAATCTTGCCCTATGAGTTTATCTGAGCCATTACGTCAAATCGTTCGTCAACGTGCCGGAAACTGTTGTGAATATTGTTTG
>SMDP01000499.1 GCA_012911965.1 Geitlerinema sp. P-1104 | reverse complement strand
GCGACTGTGGCGTTGGCTGAAGCAACTGTGGGCGAAATGGCGCGGGACTTCCCCGCCAGTTGGTGAGTCTCCTCAGATGACCCCAGACTTTGTCTCCCTCAGTGATTCCCGGTACGAAACCCTGTTTTTTGGACTGCTGGACGGTGTAGAGGCGGGATGGACCGCGCAACAGGTGGCAGAACACTTGCAAGGACGGGCGCAAGACCCCTGGTTTCTCAATTGGTTACAGCGGTTCAGACATACGCTGATGTCGTCTCGGGTTCCGAATCACGAACTGGCGCGGCGCATGGTGCGGTTGCGAGGCCAAGGCTGTGATCCGGTGGGGGAAACGGCGGCGGAGATTGGCGAGGCGTTGCTGGCGCGGGAGATACCGGAGGAGGTTGAGGGGGAGAGTGAGGAGACGGGAGAGGAGAAGTTGCCGGTTTTGAGTGAAAGTGAGGAGGAGGCGAAGGTTTGGTTGGAACGTGCAAGGGCTTCCTTAGATGCTGAGGCGTATGAAGAGGCTTTGGAAAACTGCGATCGCGCCCTAGCTCTCAATCCTAATCTTTACCAGGTTTGGTTTAACCGAGGACTTGCGCTCAGTAAATTAGGGCGATACGAGGAGACGGTGAAGAGTTGCGATCGCGCCCTAGCTCTCAATCCCAATCTTTACCAGGCTTGGGGCAACCGAGGGAGTGCGCTCGATAATTTAGGGCGATACGAGGAGGCGCTGGAGAGTTACGATCGCGCCCTAGCTCTCAATTCCAATGACGACTTGGTTTGGTGCAACCGAGGGAATGCGCTCAGTAAATTAGGGCGATATGAGGAGGCGCTGGAGAGTTGCGATCGCGCCCTAGCTCTCAATCCCAATGACGACATGGCTTGGATCGGTCGAGGGAATGCGCTCCTTCACTTAGGGCGAATCGATCGCATCGTCGCCCAACTCGCGCCCCCCGACACCGCCGCACCCCACAGCATCCCCCTCATTCTGCTCCCCCACAAGGAACTGCACCTGCTGCCCCTAGAAGCCCTATTTCCCGACTGTTTCGCCATCTCGCGCCTTCCCTCGGTGCAGACAGGACTCACCCTACAACAGAACCGCCAACCGGCCACCGCGTCCTTCCTCAGCATTGACCCCCAGGCCGAAGATTTGCCCATGGCAGATTTCGAGTCAGCGGCCATCACCCATCTCTACGCCGCCACTCGCCTCGAAAGCAACGCCGTCACCCCCGAGGCGGTTCTGAACCACCTGCAAACCCCCCATCGCCTGGCTCACTTCACCGGCCACAGTTGGCACGAGTTCCCCAATCCCGCCCAGTCGCGGCTCAGTCTGGCTCAAAAGAGCGCCCTCACCCTCGGGCAAATGTTGGAGAAGCTGGAGAACCTCAGCAGTTATCGAAAATTTTGGGTCTAAAACCCCGTCCTTCTAGGACGGCTTTTGACAATCCTGCTTTTTTGTGCCAAGATTGTCCGCACAACCGATGCCAACGGTGCGATGCTTGTTCTTGAGTTCAAAATCAAAGGGAAGCCCCACCAATACGCGGCGATTGACGAAGCGATCCGAACCGCACAGTTCGTTCGTAACAAGGCACTGCGCTATTGGATGGATACCCCTGGGGT
>SMDP01000498.1 GCA_012911965.1 Geitlerinema sp. P-1104 | reverse complement strand
GTAACTCTGGCTTGTAACTCTGGCTTGGCCGTTGAGGGGTTAACTCAACCTGCCGTAGCACCTGTTTGATGATCGCGAGACTGTGCAGAGGATTTAGGAAGGATTAAGTCACGGCATTGAACGCATCGATAACGGTCGGACTGTTCCTAGAGATTAAGCTGAGATTGAGGTTCCTAGAGATTAAGACTGACTCAGGTTGAAGGAGTCGAAAAAGATGTCGGCTTCTGGGAAGTTGATATTGCCATCTTGTGCCGCAACTAAAAGTTGGTAAAGAACGGCATTATCGGAGTCAGCCAACATCATTAGCTTAAAGCGAACGCCCTCGGGATTTCGCATCACAATTGTTCGACCGGGAAGCCCTTCAACGTTGATGGATTCCTCACTTTCTATATCTGAGTTGGTGCTAGCAGCGGCGTTATCACGCCCGCCATCTAAGCCTTGGTCAACATCGAAACTGGCTCCCTCAGGCAGTGGAATTGGGTTAGCACCACTCATGTAGGCGCGCCCTTGATTGGTATCTTCGTAAGTGGCAAGTGAGAGTTGGATTTCCTCCGTTTCACTTACGGGGATGCTTTGGTTTTGTTCGAGAGGTTCGTTGGGAAACTTGATCTCATACCGTCCATCGGGCGGTTCATAGCTGAACCACTCGCTAACGTCACTGGGGGTTTCCGCCGTCTCGGGGATATCTCCGCCGGTTGGGGGAGCGTCAGCCGTTGGCTGCTCTGCAGGAGCTTCTACGGCGTCGGGGCTGCTGGGGTCTCCAGCGGTCTCGTCTCCGTTACAGCCGACCAGGGACAAAGGCACCGTGATGGCTAGGAATAGGGCAAAAAGTTTGGATCTCATAGTCAGCCTATTGCGCGTTTGAGATCCATGTTAACGCGATTAGATTAGACCCTCATCGGTCAAGGGGATGATTTTAGAATCTCTGGGAAACTAGAAGGAGAATGGTTACATCGGATGCAGACGAAGATACTGAGCCTATGCTGGTCACTTTGGGCTGTTTTTTAATACTTTTTTAAGGTTTGAGGGATCGGCAAAATCAGAGACTTAATGGGGTGGGTTGGGCGGATTAAAATCTAGGCAAATGCCCCAACTTTCTAAGTCTTGGGCATGACGGATTAAGTGTTTTTGGAGGGTTCCATCGAGCCAGAAGAGAATGGGACAGGGAAATTGCTGCCGAAATAGTTCCCGCATTTGGTTGAGGGATTCGAGGGCGGCCCGTGGATCCTGCAGGCCATCGAGACCTAGAATGATCAGGGCGCTGGGAGGCTCACTGGACAACTGTTGACAAATTTGCGAGTAGGGGCAGTCACTCTCTGGGGGGAGGACAATGTTTTGTAGGGGAACGGAGGTTAGATGGTGGAGTTGTTGAATCAGGCGATCGCGCAGCCGGGGAGCGTCACAGCGGGCAAAAATGACCTCAAACTGCTGGTGACTCGACTCAATGGCCCATCGTAACTGCTGTAAGAGGTCTTGGCGGTACGGGGTCAGTTCCGGCTCAAGAACAGGAGGTGGCTTGACATCCTCCCCGAAGGCGGGGATTCCCATCATCGCTGACGAGAGTTCCTGGCTCGTCGAGCCACCTTACTTTTTTGGGTTTCCCCATC
>SMDP01000497.1 GCA_012911965.1 Geitlerinema sp. P-1104 | reverse complement strand
AAGATATTAAAGCGCAGGGTCGCCGGATCGAACAGGGGTTTAGCGGCGCACCCGTCTGGGATGAAACCATTGAAGCTATCGTCGGGATGGCGGTTCAGGCTGAACGTCCTCAAAAGAATCAACCCAACTCCAAGGTGGCGTTCATGCTACCCGTGAGCCAACTGCGAACGGTTTGGTCTCGTATTCCGGGAATTGACGGAAGGATTGACTCTGGAGTAGGAGCGTCCCCGACTCCCCCATCTAAGCGGAGGCTCAGAGGTTTGCAGGCGCGGCTTAAAAATGTCAGTGAGGAGATTGATATTGCAGAGGCGCAACTTGCGGCAACGAATGATGGCGTTAGCCGAATGCGATTAGAGAGACAGCTCGAAACTTTATACGGCAGATACGACGAAACCGAACGGGAAATCAATAATTTGAGAGGATGAGTCGGAAACTTAAAGGATTACGACAACGCTTAAGCGATATAGAAGAAGAGATCGCGATCGCAGAAAACCAACTTAAGGCGACCAATGACAATCTCCAATATAAGCGACAAAAAGAAGCCATCGACACTCTATATGATCGATGTGATGAAATTGAGGCAGAGATACAAGAAATAGAAGCTCAGCTATCAACAAATACAAGCACAAAGACTTCAGTAAAATCGAGCTTCAGCAAAGAAATTAGCAAAAAATTAATTTTTTTGGATTACTGCAAATCCAAACAATATTTTGGTGAAATCTCAGAAAAATTCACCGAATCAGTCGGAGCGGCTGCACTCTTATTAAATGGGGCATATCGCCTTCGAGGAGATATTATGAGCCAGTACATTGAAGATACTCTTGCTGCTCAAGGTTCTGATTTTCAAGTCTTCCCGATTGAGTTTGCTCCCGGTGAACCCAAAGATCGAGACGCTCTACTTTACAAGATTTTGGGCTATTTAGGTGAGTCAGAACCAGCGACATCTGAACAAGCGATCGCCAAAATCTGTCAATCTTTACAGCTTGGGAGCATTCGGGTATTTAAAATTCATAATTGGGACGATCTTCAAGACCCTTATTCTGTCTTGAAGTGGTTTTTAGACTGTTTTTGGTTGCCTTTAATTGAACGCTGTCAAAGTCATTGTCAGCAAGAAGACCTAGTTAATGTTAAGCTTTTTTTATTGATCGCTTGTCAGGCAAACGACCCCGAAATTTTACAGCAGCCTTATTACGCCGAATGCAATATCTACGATCCTTGTAACGTTTGCTGCGAAAAATCGTTAGTCCATCTACCTCTATTTCCCTGGACAAAGGAACAAATCAAAAATTGGATGTGTTCTTCTTGTCCACCACCCAAATTTAGAAAAAACCGGCGCGCCGCCAAAGATTTAGCTAGCAGCGTTTATCGAAGAACAGAGGGTGTCCCAGTTAACGTAGTGGACTTAATTCTGGAAGAATATCAAAAAATGGAGGCTGGATAATGTCCTTAAACCAGTATCACTTTGACGGAAATCCTGCTCGCAGACCGAAAAACCCTCATCCCGACTCACCGAGCCAACTAGAGCCTTACGTCGCAGCAGACGACCTGAAAACCGCAGTCAACTTAGCCATTTATCTGCGGCGACCGATCCTGCTCGAAGGCGAGGCCGG
>SMDP01000496.1 GCA_012911965.1 Geitlerinema sp. P-1104 | reverse complement strand
CACAAGGGTACGCCCCTACGTTGTTTCTGTTCCCTGTTCCCTGTTCCCTGTTCCCTGTTCCCTGTTCCCTGTTCCCTAACCATGAAACACACCGCAAAACTTAAAACCGGTCATCCCTATATTTCCACAACCAATGCCTGCAAACTTTGCAAACCCCTTGGGGCTTGTATTGCCTTTCGGGGGATTGAAGGAACGATGCCGTTTCTGCATGGGTCTCAGGGTTGTGCGACCTATATGCGTCGCTATATTATCAGCCATTTCCGTGAACCCATCGACATCGCCTCCTCTTCTCTGAGTGAGAAACACGCCGTGTATGGCGGGGGGTCTAACCTCAAATTGGGGTTAAACAACTCCATTGGTAAATACGCTCCGAACGCCGTTGGCGTGGCGACGACCTGTTTAACAGAAACCATCGGCGATGATGTGAGTATGTTGTTGCGGGAATGGCGTGTTGATGCTGATGCTGAATGTCCCAATCCTGAGATTCCGGTTGTTAACGTTTCCACCGCCAGCTATTCCGGGACTCATATGGAAGGGTTTCATGCCGTTGTGCGGGAGACCATCGCCCAAGTTGCCCTAACGGATGTTCCCATTCCCCAATCTGCGGATGAAGACATTAAAATTGGCACGAAACCTCTGAATCTGATGCCGGGATTTGTCTCGACGGCGGATTTACGTCATCTGCGGGATATCTGCGAGGACTTTGGCTTAGAACCGACGATTCTGCCGGACTATTCTGATACTCTTGATGCCCCCGTGATGGCGGAATATGAGAAACTCACATCTGGAGGAACCTCCCTCCAATCGATTCGCCATATGCCTCAGGCGATCGCCTCGATTGAGTTTGGCCGCGTTCTCTCGGCCTGTGGCGATACGGGGGGTGAACTGTTGCAAGAGAAGGCCGATGTGCCTCTCTATGCAATGGGAATGCCGATTGGGGTGCGCGAGAGCGATCGCTTTTTCAACACCCTCTCGCGAGTGAGTCATCGCCCCATCCCCCGCCGCCACGACCTAGAACGGGGTCGTCTCCTGGATGCCTATGCCGATGGCCATAAGTATCTTTTTGGCAAACGGGCAATTGTCTACGGCGAAGAAGACCTGGTGGTGGGCTTAACGGCCTTTCTCTCAGAAATTGGTGTTCAGCCCGTTCTCTGCGCCTCTGGGGGGTCGAGTGGCTATCTCAAAGATGCGATCGCCGCCGTCACCGATGGACTGCTACGAGAAGCCCCCCAAGTCCGAGACGACGTAGATTTCTTCGACATTGCCCAAGATGCCCTCACCCTGAAGCCAGACTTCCTCATGGGCAACAGCAAAGGCTACAGCTTCGCCCGCGAACAAGGGATTCCCCTGATTCGCGTCGGCTTCCCCATCCACGATCGCATGGGCGGACAACGCATCCTCCATCTCGGCTATCGGGGCAGCCAAAACCTCTTTGATTTAACTGTCAACGCCATCATCGCCAAAAAACAACGGGACTCCCCCGTTGGCTACGGCTATATCTAACTGACAAGAGGGCAACCACAAGGGATTGCCCCTACGAGATTCCCTGTTCCCTGTTCCCTGTTCCCTGTTCCCTGTTCCCTGTTCCCTGTTCCCTGTTCCCTGTTCCCTGTTCCCTG
>SMDP01000495.1 GCA_012911965.1 Geitlerinema sp. P-1104 | reverse complement strand
ACCATGAAACGAACTGTTTTGCTCTCAATCGCGGCGATCGCCGTTCTCGGACTTCCAGAACGCGCCCTATCTCAAGAATTTGAAGGTTGCTTTTTCATTGATGGTCATGGTCAGGTGATTAATTTAGATAATCTCTGTCCCCGCCCAGCCAATGAGGGAACAGCAGACAGTTCAGCCCCGACGGGGGGTATGCCGGGGGAGCGATCGCAAGCCGCGAACCTGGTAGAAGTGCCGATTCAACGCCGGGTGGCGGGGATTCCTGTTGTCGAGGTGATGTTTAATGGTCGTCGCTCCTATGAGATGCTGGTGGACACTGGAGCTAGTGGCACCGTGATTACGGCACAAATGGCCCGGGAGTTGGATATTACCCGAGCGGGAACGGCGATCATCGATACCGCTAGTGAACGGGGGGTGCAAATGGATATTGGCTATGTGTCTTCGATGGAAATCAATGGCATTGCTTTACGCAATACTCCCGTCACGATTGGCTCGGAGGCGTTACAACTGGGGTTGCTGGGGCAGGATTTTCTCCGAGGCTATGATGTCACGATTCGGGAAAATAGTTTGGAATTTTCACGGCGTAATTAACCCGAGCGAGTTAACTCCAATCTTCTTCATCGGCTTTGCGGGTTCCCACGTTAAAAACACGGGCCTGGCTGTGGAGTTCTCGGGTTTTCTTAAATAGGTCTTCTTCAGTCAAATTCCAACGGTTCAGTAGGGTATCCAGGTCATTTTGGATATCTCTGGCGCCGGGAAAGCCGGTATAGCGAACCCGCAAGCGAGCCAGTTCAGCTAGGTTGAGGTCGTCGGGGTCGGCCGCTAAGAGACTGTTGATGGCCATGCGATCAATTTTGGCTTGAGGATGTTGTTGGTCTTTCATGGTACTGGTCATTGGAAATATTGGCTTATGGTTTTTGGGCTGTGAAATTAGAAAAAACCCAAAAAGTTGCATTGAAGTTAACGGGCGATCGCCACCCCGACGGACTGATACAGGGTATCCCGTTGTTGGGGAGTTCGCCCCAGGGAACGGATAGCCGCTTGCAGGGTTTCGGGTTCCATACAGGTTCCTCCTTGAGCGCCAGCCATCGAGGTAATATGTTCTTCCATCAGCGTGCCACCAATGTCATTACAGCCCCAGGAGAGGGCGGTGGTAGCACCGGTTAAGCCCAGTTTCACCCAACTCGGTTGATGGTTGGGAATCCATTGTCCCAGGAATAAACGGGCCACGGCGGTGAGTAACAAGGCATCTTCTAAAATTGGTTGATCTCGTCCCACCCGTTGTCGTAACGGGGCTGGGGCTTCTTGACCGATAAAGGGCAGTAAAATAAATTCCGTGATTCGGGCTGGATAATTGCGATCGCCCGCTCGTTGTTGCAGCGATCGCAACTTGCCAAAATGCCCCATCTGTTGCTGACGAGTTTCAATATGCCCCGATAGCATCGTGCTGGTGGTGGGCATCCCCAGACGATGGGCGGTTTCGACAATCTCCAACCAGGTGGCGGTATCGGTTTTCTCAGGACAGAGGATGCGGCGAACTTGCTCATCTAAGACTTCCGCCGCTGTTCCCGGCATCGACCCCACCCCCGCCTCTTGCAAGGCGGCAATCACCGCTGCATAACT
>SMDP01000494.1 GCA_012911965.1 Geitlerinema sp. P-1104 | reverse complement strand
GTGGTGAGATAAGTGCGCAGGCCCAACAAATCATAGCTTGCCCGAATCAGAGACTGTAAGCCTCCCTCACTCACCCCCAGAGACTCCAAGAAATCTTGACGTTCTTCCTCAGGAAGTTCAATCAACTCAGCCTCAACCTGAGCCGACACCACCACCACCTGAGCCTGCTCCTGGGCCGCCACCTCACGGACTTGTTCCACCCAAGCATTCCCCTGAGCCAAATCCTCTTCCGAGACATTGGTGGCGTAAATAATCGGCTTGCGGGTGAGGAGATTGAGAGCTTGAATCGCCGCATCTTCCTCCTCGCTCAAGGAGACACTACGGGCAGATTGACCGGCATTGAGGGCCTGGGCCAGTTTTTCTAGCACCGTCAACTCAAATGCCGCCTCCTTATCCTTACGAGCCTGTTTGCGGGTACGATCCATACGGCGTTCCAGTTGCGATAAATCCGCTAACCCCAACTCCAGGTTAATCACCTCAATATCGCGTACCGGGTCAATGGAGCCAGAGACATGGATAATATCGTCATTCTCAAAACAACGCACCACATGAACAATCGCATCCACTTCCCGGATATTAGCCAAAAACTGATTTCCCAGGCCTTCCCCCTGACTGGCTCCGGCCACCAATCCCGCAATATCGACAAACTCCATGCGAGTGGGGACAATCTGCTCAGACTCTGACAGCGTCGCCAACTTGCCCAGACGGTCATCGGGAACCGCCACCACCCCCACATTGGGTTCAATGGTACAAAAGGGGAAATTGGCTGCCTGGGCTTTAGCATTGGCAACCAGGGCATTAAACAACGTCGATTTTCCCACGTTGGGAAGTCCGACAATTCCGGCTCTGAGCATATTGAAAAGATAGCGTAAGGGTATTGGGCAAGATTAGACCCTTGTGGCTACAAGAGTCGCCTTGGTAGTTTAACGTGAGATTTAGGCCAATTGTAAGCCCTAACCGAGATGGGCCAGTGTCCTACCTGAGTCTGTTGAGAAGGTCGGGCTGCATGTTTCGGCCTGCGTTTTGCGATTGTCGTCCGTCTGTTCACCCTTTCCCACGTTATCATGTCCCCCGAATCTACGTCCCTGTGGCCCTACGTCACCCCCGGAATTGCTGATGAGTTATTCGAGCGTCTTCCCGGTATCCCCCTGAGTAAACGGGAAGTGCGTCTGATCTTGCTCTCACAACTGCGCCTCACCCACGATGCCGTTCTCTGGGATATTGGCGCGGGAACCGGAACCATTGCCGTTGAGAGTGGTTTACTCTGTCAACGGGGTCAAATCATCGCCATCGAGCGGGATGAAGAGGTGGCCCAGCTGATTCGCCGCAACTGCGATCGCTTTGGTGTGACAAATGTCCAAGTCGTCGAAGGGAGCGCCCCCGACTGTCTTGTGAACCTCTCCCCACTCCCGACTCATGCCTGCATTGAAGGAGGGCGAGCCGTGACGGAGATCTTGCAAACGGTGTGGCAGGTTTTGAAACCGGGAGGACGAATTGTCGCCACAGCCGGGAACCTGGAGAGTCTTTACCAAATTTCCCAAACCTTCGCGGAGTTACCCGCCCGTCATATCGAAGTCGTCCAATCCGCCGTCAATCGTCTGGAAACACGGGGGACACATCAAGTTCT
>SMDP01000493.1 GCA_012911965.1 Geitlerinema sp. P-1104 | reverse complement strand
CCGAACTCGCAGCCGGGGCGATCGCCATCATCGTCTTCCTCCTCACCAGTCTGGTTGAGTTCTCCCAACTCTCGCAAAATCCCATCTTAGAAGCCATCCGTACCACCTTCATCGGCCGTCTCCTCATCGGCACCACCTTCGACCCCTGGGACTTTCTCGACTACTTTATCGGTTGTATGATCGGTTGGGTCATCCTGCGCCAATTGCAACGAAAGGTCTTAACCCCCAAGTCCTACGATCGTTTTTAGCCGTTTCATCCCCAGATTGCTACCATTATGCGCGTTTTCCTCCAGCATCTTGCCCATGTTCTTGCCGCAACGCCAAAAGGCTGTTCAGATCAATCTCTGAATCGTGCCTGTACCGGGATTTCCACCGATACGCGCAGCGTCAGCCCGGGAAATTTGTTTATTGCTTTGTCGGGGGAACGCTTTGATGGTCATGATTTTGTCTATACGGCCCGGGAACGGGGTGCGATCGCCGTCTTAGTTCACCATCCCTTCGACGATGAGACTTTACCACAACTGGTCGTTCCCGACACTCTAGCCGCCTACCAACGTTTAGGCCGCTGGTGGCGGGATACTCACGCGGTTCCGGTGATTGGGGTGACGGGTTCGGTGGGCAAAACCACCACCAAGGAACTGATTGCTGCCGTGTTAGGGATTCATGGCAATGTCCTGAAAACTCAGGATAATTTCAATAACGAGATTGGCGTTCCCAAAACTCTCCTGCATTTGAATGAGAATCACACCTATGCGGTGGTAGAAATGGCCATGCGGGGAAAGGGTCAAATTGCCGAACTGACGCATATCGCCCGCCCGGATATTGGGGTGATTACCAATGTGGGAACCGCCCATATTGGCCTGTTGGGATCGCGAGAGGCCATCGCCGAGGCTAAATGTGAACTTTTGGCGGAAATGCCTCAAACCGGCTGTGCGGTTCTCAATGGCGATGATGCCCTCCTCATGGAGACGGCGGCTAAGGTTTGGTCCGGGAAAACCGTTACCTTTGGCTTAACGAATGGGGATTTACAGGGCAAGTTAATTGACTCCCAAACCCTAGAATTAGAAGGAGTCCGCTATCCCCTACCTCTCCCGGGCCGCCATAACGCCCTCAATTATCTGGCAGCGATGGCCGTGGCCCGCCTCCTCAACCTCAACACCAACCGCCTCAACCACGGCTTAGCCGTAAATATTCCCAATGGCCGGGCCCAGAAACATCTTCTGCCTGGGGATGTGGTGTTTCTCGATGAAACCTATAACGCAGGACTCGAATCGATGCTGGCCTCGTTAGACGTGTTAGCAGAGAGTCCGGGCCAGCGTCGGATTGCGGTGTTAGGAACCATGAAGGAGTTGGGGGAACAATCCCTGGACTTTCACCGACAAGTGGGGGAACGAGTGAAACAACTGAACTTAGATGCCTTGTTTGTCCTGGCAGAACTTCCAGAAGCCGAAGCGATGGCCGATGGGGCCCATGGCATTTCCTTTGTGGATATCGAGAACTTGGAGAGTCCCCAGGCCCATGATGCCCTAGCCTCGCGGCTGCGGGGATTTCTGCAGGAGGGCGATCGCGTCTTGTTTAAAGCCTCCCATTCCGTGGCCCTGGATCGGATTATCCAACTCCTGAAGGCC
>SMDP01000492.1 GCA_012911965.1 Geitlerinema sp. P-1104 | reverse complement strand
CCGAACTCGCAGCCGGGGCGATCGCCATCATCGTCTTCCTCCTCACCAGTCTGGTTGAGTTCTCCCAACTCTCGCAACATCCCATCTTAGAAGCCATCCGTACCACCTTCATCGGCCGTCTCCTCATCGGTACCACCTTCGACCCCTGGGACTTTCTCGACTACTTTATCGGTTGTATGATCGGTTGGGTCATCCTGCGCCAGTTGCAACGAAAGGTGTTAACCCCCAAGTCCTACGATCGTTTTTAACCCTCTCAATTCCAGATTGCTACCATTATGCGCGTTTTCCTCCAGCATCTTGCCCATGTCCTTGCCGCGACGCCGAAAGGCTGTTCAGATCAATCTCTGAATCGTGCCTGTACCGGGATTTCCACCGATACGCGCAGCGTCAGCCCTGGAAATTTGTTTATTGCTTTGCCGGGGGAACGCTTTGATGGTCATGATTTTGTCTATACGGCCCGGGAACGGGGGGCGATCGCCGTCTTAGTTCACCATCCCTTCGACGATGAAACATTACCGCAATTGGTCGTTCCCGACACTCTGGCCGCCTACCAACGCTTGGGCCGCTGGTGGCGGGATACTCACGCGGTTCCGGTGATTGGGGTGACGGGTTCAGTGGGCAAAACCACCACTAAGGAACTGATTGCTGCGGTGTTAGGGATTCATGGCAATGTTCTCAAAACTCAGGAAAACTTCAATAACGAGATTGGCGTTCCCAAAACCCTATTGCAATTGAATGAGAATCACACCTATGCGGTGGTGGAAATGGCCATGCGGGGAAAGGGTCAAATTGCCGAACTGACGCATATCGCCCGCCCGGATATTGGGGTGATTACCAATGTGGGAACGGCCCATATCGGCTTGTTGGGATCGCGAGAGGCGATCGCCGAGGCCAAATGTGAACTCTTGGCGGAAATGCCTCAAACCGGCTGTGCGGTTCTCAATGCTGATGATGCCCTCCTCATGGAGACAGCGGCTAAGGTTTGGTCTGGGAAAACCGTTACCTTTGGCTTAACCGCAGGGGACTTACAGGGCAAACTGATTGATTCCCAAACCCTAGAATTGGAGGGAATCCGCTATCCCCTGCCTCTCCCCGGCCGCCATAATGCCCTCAACTATCTGGCGGCCATGGCCGTGGCCCGGCTGCTGAACCTCAATACCAATCGCCTCAGCCACGGCTTGGCGGTGAATATTCCCAATGGCCGGGCCCAGAAACATCTTCTGCCTGGGGATATGCTATTCCTGGATGAAACCTATAATGCGGGACTTGAGTCGATGTTGGCTGCCTTGGATCTATTGGCAGATAGTCCGGGCCAGCGTCGGATTGCGGTGTTAGGAACCATGAAGGAGTTGGGGGAACAATCCCTCGACTTTCACCGACAAGTGGGGGAACGGGTGAAACAACTGAAGTTAGATGCCTTGTTTGTCTTAGCGGAACTCCCGGAAGCGGAAGCGATGGCCGATGGGGCCCATGGGATCTCGTTGGTGGATATCGAAAACTTAGAGAGTCCCCAGGCCCATGATGCCCTAGCCTCGCGGCTACGGGAGTTCTTGCAGGAGGGCGATCGCGTCTTGTTTAAAGCCTCCCATTCCGTGGCCCTGGATCGGATTATCCAACTCCTGAAGGCC
>SMDP01000491.1 GCA_012911965.1 Geitlerinema sp. P-1104 | reverse complement strand
GTGGTGAGATAAGTGCGCAGGCCCAACAAATCATAGCTTGCCCGAATCAGAGACTGTAAGCCTCCCTCACTCACCCCTAGGGACTCCAAGAAATCTTGACGTTCGTCTTCGGGAAGTTCAATCAACTCAGCCTCAACCTGAGCCGACACCACCACCACCTGAGCCTGTTCAGCAGCCGCCACCCCCCGGACTTGTTCCACCCAGGAGTTCCCCTGAGCCAAGTCCTCTTCCGAGACATTGGTGGCGTAAATAATCGGCTTGCGGGTGAGGAGATTGAGAGCTTGAATCGTCGCATCTTCCTCCTCGCTCAAGGAGACACTACGGGCAGATTGTCCGGCATTGAGGGCGTCGGCCAGTTTTTCTAGCACCGTCAACTCAAACGCCGCCTCCTTATCCTTACGAGCCTGTTTGCGGGTACGATCCATACGGCGTTCCAGTTGCGATAAATCCGCTAACCCCAACTCCAGGTTAATCACCTCAATATCGCGCACGGGGTCAATGGAGCCAGAGACATGGATAATATCGTCATTCTCAAAACAACGCACCACATGAACAATTGCATCCACTTCCCGGATATTGGCCAAGAACTGATTTCCCAGGCCCTCTCCCTGACTGGCTCCGGCCACCAGGCCAGCAATATCCACAAACTCCATGCGAGTCGGGACAATCTGCTCAGACTCAGACAGCGTGGCCAACTTGCCCAGCCGCTCATCGGGAACCGCGACTACCCCCACATTGGGTTCAATGGTACAAAAGGGGAAATTGGCTGCTTGGGCTTTGGCATTAGCAACCAGGGCATTAAACAACGTCGATTTTCCCACGTTGGGAAGTCCGACGATTCCGGCTCTGAGCATATTGAAAAAATAGCGTAAGGGTATTCAGCAAGACCAGACCCTTGTGGCTACAAGAGTCGCTTTGATAGTTTAACTTGAGATTCAGGCCAATTGTAAACCCTAATAGAGAATGGCCCGTGAGAATGGCCAGTCCCGTGCCCTAGTCTTCTGAAGAGATTGACCTGTGTTGTATGCCTGCGTTTTGCGATTGTATTCCCTCTGTTCACCCTTTCCCACGTTATAATGTCCCCTGAATCTACATCCCTGTGGCCCTACGTCACCCCCGGAATTGCCGATGAGTTATTTGAGCGCCTGCCTGGCATCCCCCTGAGTAAACGGGAAGTGCGTCTGATCTTGCTCTCACAACTGCGCCTCACCCACGATGCCGTTCTCTGGGATATTGGCGCGGGAACCGGAACCATTGCCGTTGAGAGTGGTTTACTCTGTCAACGGGGTCAAATCATCGCCATCGAGCGGGATGAAGAGGTGGCGCAGCTGATTCGCCGCAACTGCGATCGCTTTGGTGTGAAAAATGTCCAAGTCGTCGAAGGGAGCGCCCCCGACTGTCTTGTGAACCTCTCCCCACCCCCGACTCATGCCTGCATTGAAGGAGGGCGAGCCGTGACGGAGATCTTGCAGACGGTGTGGCAGGTTTTGAAACCGGGAGGACGAATTGTCGCCACAGCCGGGAACCTGGAGAGTCTCTACCAAATTTCCCAAACCTTCGCTGAGTTACCCGCCCGTCATATCGAAGTCGTCCAATCCGCCGTCAATCGTCTGGAAACACGGGGGACACATCAAGTTCT
>SMDP01000490.1 GCA_012911965.1 Geitlerinema sp. P-1104 | reverse complement strand
GTTGAGCAAATCCAGGATGAGGTAGCTCGACAGGCGCTCAGGGCGCGATCGCAGGCAATTGAGTCCAATCTCTCTCAGGGTAACTTACAGGTGGTGGTTTTCGGAACTGGCTCGGCGGGGAAGTCGTCGGTGGTCAATGCTATTTTAGGGCGAGTGGTGGGGCGAGTGAGTGCTCCCATGGGAACGACGACGGTGGGAGAAACCTATACCCTGAATCTGCCAGGATTGGAACGGGAGATTTTGATTACGGATACTCCCGGAATCTTGGAATCGGGAATCGAGGGGAATGAACGGGGAGAAGTGGCTCGCCAATGGGCCACGGAGGCGGATTTGTTGTTGTTTGTTGTCGACAATGACTTACGTCAGTCGGAATATGAACCGCTGCAAGTTCTGGCGGAGATTGGTAAACGCTCGATTGTGGCCTTTAATAAGGCGGATTTGTATGGTGAGGGCGATCGCGAGGTTATTTTAGCTCGCTTGCGGGCCCGATTACGGGGGATTGTTCCCCCCAGTGACATTGTGGCGATTTCCGCGAATCCCCCAGTGGTGCGTCTCGTGACGGGGGAAGCCTTCACGCCAGATCCCGAAATTATGCCCCTGATTCGGCGTATTGTGGCGGTATTACGGGCGGAAGGGGAGGATTTACTCGCAGATAACATTTTGCTGCAATCCCAACGGCTGGGGGATGAAGCCCGCCGTTTGTTGGATGGACAACGCCGCCGTCAAGCCATGAAGATTGTCGATCGCTATCAATGGATTGGGGCCGGGGCGATCGCCATTACGCCGCTTCCTGGGGTTGATTTATTGGCCACAGCGGCGGTGAATGCGCAAATGGTGGTGGAGTTGGGCAAAGTCTATGGCTGTGAGTTGAACTTGGAACGAGGACGAGAATTAGCCCTCTCTTTGGGCAAAACCCTAGCCAGTTTAGGCATTGTCAAAGGGGTGGTGCAACTGGTGGCGACAGGGTTACAGTTTCATGTGGGAACCTTGGTGATTGGTAAAGCTATTCAGGGGGTGAGTGCAGCTTATCTGACTCGCATCGCCGGCAAGAGTTTTATTGAGTATTTCCGCCAAGATGGGGATTGGGGAGATGGCGGGATTACGGAGGTGGTGCAACGACAGTTTGAACTAACACGAAAAGAAGAATTTGTCAAGGCTTTTATCAAAGATGCCGTCACGCGAGTTGTGGAACCCTTGCAACTGCAACGAAATAACGCTCCATCAACAGAACCCGAACCCCTCTGGCAGCCGAGAGACATCCCCGCCAATCCCATCCCAGCCCCATCGCCGCCACCAGCGACGGGAGAGGATTGGGGGTCTCCTCCTCCTGTCGATGATGGTTGGTAAGAGCTGACACCAGAGGCTCTGCATGGCCATGATGGCTCTTCTGAACTTGGGCTTTTAAGTGTTCTGGGGCTTCTGTTCAATCAGCTCTGTGATTTTCTCCGCCAGGACTTGGACATTGGGTTCCTGTAACATGAGCAAGTGATCTCCGGGAATATCATAAATATCTAAGCCTCCCACGGCAATATCTCGCCAGCCGTAGTCGGGGTCAATTTCAGTACCAACTTCGGCTTTACGGTCTTTGGCGCGAAATAGGGTGACCTTCCCTTGATAGGGTTGGGGGAAGTGTTGTTTTTT
>SMDP01000049.1 GCA_012911965.1 Geitlerinema sp. P-1104 | reverse complement strand
GGACATTCGATTGGTTCGGGTCGGGTCGAGTCCTTGGTCAAACAAATTGGACTCAGGGTGAAATTGCCGGGGGCACAATGGCGAGGGGAGAATGTGCCGAAGGTGTTGAGGCATCGCTGTGCGTACCTGAATGGGGACTTGGTGGCTTAATCACTCCCGGTACATTTATCCTGAGTATATTTACTCAGTCTCCTAACTGAGATGCACCCCTTTGATGCCCCCCTTCATTACAATTTTAGTGATGCTAGTAAGCAGGGGGATGCTTATGATTTGCGGCAAATTTTTGATGGCAGTTTAGTCAATGAACAGCCGGCTTTAGCTGTAACTCTTGTTGATAACCATGACTCTCAGCCGTTGCAGTCCTTAGAATCGGTGGTGGAGGGTTGGTTTAAACCGTTAGCCTATGCGTTGATTTTGTTGCGGCAGGATGGCTATCCCTGTGTGTTTATGCCGGATTATTATGGGGCTCATTATAAGGATGTGGGCAAGGATGGTCAGGAGTATGAAATTTGGTTGGACAGTCATCAATGGTTGATTGATACGTTTCTCCAGGCTCGTCGTACCTATGCTTACGGCGACCAGTATGATTATTTTGACCATCCCAATACCATAGGTTGGACTCGTTTGGGAGATGAGGCACATCCTGGAGGCTTGGCGGTGGTGTTGAGTAATGGGGAGGCGGGGAGGAAGTTTATGGAGGTGGGCCCGGCCAATAGCACCTATGTGGATGCGACGGAACATATTACGGAACCGGTGGTGACGAATGAGGAGGGATGGGCTGAGTTTTCTTGTGAGGCGGGTTCGGTGTCGGTGTGGGTTCCGCAGCAATCCTAAGTGGCCTAGATTGGTTCTAGGTACGGTTTCGCAGTAGTTTGGGGAATGTCAGCCGTGGTTAGATGTTTCCCGAGGGAAAATTGCAATTCCAACGCGGTTAATATGGTTGGTCAAGTCTGGCTCCTCAATACGGTTGTAATCAATGACATCGAAGAAGTAAGGGAACGGATACTCTTCATTGAGTAGGTCAGCAAGTCGATAAACCGTTGCATGACTCACGTTGTCTCCCTTGATGGCTAAGTCAACATCAGAACCGGGTTTGTAGTTCCCCTTGGCCCGAGAACCGAATAAAATGACTTCTGCAATCTCGGGAAACTGGGCCATGGCCGCTCGCATCTGGGTTAAATCTTGGTCAGTGAGTCCATAGGTCATGGCTGATACTCCTCTAATTTGGTCTCAAATGTATCGTGGAGATGTTTGAGGAGGGGAAAATACTGATGGCGGATGCGCTCCTCAACGGCCATGGCTGTCTTCTCATTGTAGGGATGTGCCATCAAATTTCGGTCTTGCAATGCCTCAATCCACTGATGTCCATCGTTAATAATCTCTGCCTGAAAAGCCTGTTTGAGCGTCTCTCTAGGGGTTTTAATGGTAAATCCCTCTAGCTCTTGGTAGTCTTTTAAGAGCTTCCAAGATAATTCAAATGCCATTTCAAAAAATTGCATCATTCCGGCACGCTAAACTAAGGATGGGGATTCAATTGTTAGGGCATTTTCCAGAAGGCAAAATGCTCGCTTAAAGTTTGAAAATCGTTGAACCCAACGAATATCTGATTTGGTCATCTTAGCCCACAAGTTTCTGTTGCAGTTCGTCTTTAATTTGACTGAGGATGGAGGTTTCATCTAAGGAATCAAGGATTTGCTGAACCACGACTTTTGGCCCCTCTGGCCCCCAAGATGCTCCATTGGCTAGATAGGTTTTGGCCACTTGTCCGATCGCATAGGTGGACACTCCTGCGACACTGGCCTGAGTCATGGCTACGGAGACATAGCCTCCTAAGGCCACTCCCCCAGTCACGGGTGTGGCAACTCCCAATAGGCTTTTTAGACCACTTAAGCCTAAATTAGCTAACAGTTCACTGGCACTAATTCCCCCCATACTGAGGGCGATTTTTTGCAGAAGGTCGATGGCCCCGGTTTGAGTCATGGGAATCCCATAGAGTCGGGAGAGGGACATCAGTAAAAATACATCCACCGTGGCCGCTGTGAGAATATCGACGACGGTTACTGGATTGAGGGCGATCGCCAGGGCCTTGGCCATGACGCCATTCCAGATAATTCGGTTGGCTTGGCGATCGCGAATCTCCATCTTCCGCTGCACCACTTGCTCATTCACCTCATCGGCATAGAGCATACTATTGAGGGCCACTAGAGATTTCCCTTCCCGCTGGAGAATTTCTAGGATTTTCAGTTTCAACTCCTGAACTTGGGGTTTCCCAGCTTCCATGACCACCCCTTTGCGTCCATCGGCTTTCTCTACGAGAGTTGGAGTGAGGGGAGATGCGGCGGCCATGACAATGCGATCGCTCGTGAGCAGTTGTCGTACCCGCTCATTACGGACTTGATCATAAATCGCCTGGCGATCGGCATCGGGATATTGGTCAATCTTATTGAACACCAATAACAAGGGTTTGCCGGCTTCGCGAATCTCGGAGAGGGCATCATATTCAACCTGGGTAATATCCCCAGAAATGACAAAGAGGATTAAATCGGCTCGTTTGGCAATCTGATGGGCCAATTCAGCCCGAGTCTGGCCGTGAACTTCATCTAAGCCGGGAGTATCGACCAATTCCACCCGCGCCGTTCCTACCGTTGGCAAGGACACTTGCAATACATCCTCAATTCCTTCGCCAACAGCACTGCGGGTTAGGGTCCAATCTACGCTCTGCTGCGATCGCGTCACCCCATGCAGGGGCCCTGTTTCAAACACCGGCTGTCCCACCAAAGCATTTAACAGAGACGATTTCCCCCGGCCCACCATGCCAAAAGCGGCAATTTGCACCACGTCGGACTCTAATTTGTCCAACATGGTCTCTAAGCCCTCAATTTCGGCTTCTAAACCGGTCCGTTCTCGCTCGGAGAGGTCTAACCGGTCTACCAGCTCATGCAATGCCGTTTTTGCCCGTTTGTAATTGAGTTCTGATTGAATGTCGGCAAAACTAAAGATGGCTTCATCTAGTTCGCGTTCAAAATTTGAAGAACGGGGGTTAGGCATAGAAAATGAGAGACCGGTAACGGTGAATAGAGATAGGCTTGCAGGACAATCTAAGAGGGGGACTCCCTCCCAAATAGTTCGCAAATGATTCCCTCAACTGACGTGAGCCTTAAGACGCACGACTGATCATGGAGAGATCGGCGGAACCAAAGTTGGTACTTAGGGCAACTTGCAGATTTTCTAACGATTCTATCAGCCAGCGGACGGCTTCGCGGGTACTTTGATCGTAATGGTCAAAGAGAATAGAAAACCGTTTTTCTAGATAGGGACGGACTCGACGACAAATTAAGAGGATTTTCAGCAACAGGGCCATGACAAAGGTGGGGCCGATGTTGGAGAGGAGGTCGATGAGTACATAGTGGTTGGGATTTTGGGGACTCTCAACCACCAGGAAGTTCAGGAGTTGGCTACAGGTCCGTACCACTAAGAAATCTGTCGGTTTTTGGTCGTCGCACTGGGGTAGGGTATTCATTAAATGCTGATACAGCTTATCGTAGAATAAACGCCTACCATAGTCCTCATCCACGGTGGTAATCAGGTACTCAAATAAGTCTTCCTTAAACTCTCGATAGGTGCGGGTTTGGCTGGTATGAGTGCGGAAGGTCTGGGCTAGGTCTTTATAGGTGTATGGCCCTTCTGCTCGCCCAGAAAACTGTTTAACTGCGACGTAGAGTTCGCGATCGCCCAGTAAGGTGGGGTTTCGCACGGGCTGAATAATACGTGGATTTTTTAGGAGTTTGGGATTTTGTCGCGCGAGTTGGGCCCGTTTGACTTTATAAGACACATATTTCGACAAATGCACTTCATATTGCTTTTGCCGGTGGGCCTGGAGTTTCTGGACGGTTTGTTGATGCTCGTAACTACTACCATCTCGTAATAATGAGTGGGAGTAGAGATAGGGATACCGACCAATTAGAGTTCCTAAAGGACGCTGTTCAGGGGGTTGGTCATTCTCTTTGCTGCGGTCGACTACCTGAACTAACCGCTGAAGGGTTAGATACTCATCACTACTCTTAAACTGGGCCAGTAGATTTTGGATGCGGCGGGCCTCGCGCGATTGCATCCGGCGATCGCCTGAGGTGCTAATGAGGTTAACTAACTCGGGAATAGCCGGCTGATGCTTGGTTTCCATCTGCCAATGGTTGATGAGAATATGGCAGCAGCGGTTGAGAACGCTGTTAAACTCATCTTCGGCCTGATCTAAAGAGACAATACTTTGAATAATCGAGGCAATTTCTGGATCGGGATATCCTGACCCCTGAACAAACAGGGTTTTGAAGCGTTCGAGCAACCGTTCTGGCGCTTCGACCTTTACCAAATCAAGCAGGTGATCATATAATTCCTGCTCTGCTAGATACAGATCGTTAGATTTAGCCATATTCTATGTAGCTCCCTTGAACCTCAGTAGTAGGCCCAAGTATGCTCCCTACTCCGAGTCAGTTATCGAAACAGATTTACACACGTATCAGTCAGAGCCGCTATTTTTTTAGTCATATACACCCTAGGATCATCGCAATTGATGCTCTCAGGGCAGTGGTGGGTTCAAGTTTGAGTTGAACAGAGTTAGCTCTTGCGGGAGGAACCACAGTGCCTTGGCGTTGTGGGCCGTGTTTCCCAGATGCTGAGGTCTCGCCTCTGCGAAATTTTAATTTCAAGTCGAGACTAGACGCCTCACCTTAATGATACAATACCAAACTTGGATTTGTTAAGTAGCCCCGACCCTTGAACCAGTCTTTTGAGTATCACACCCAAGCCATCTGCCCCGATACCGGAGCTAGAGCTGGAGTGTTCCAGACGCCCCACGGCATTGTCGAAACGCCACGGTTTATGCCGGTGGGAACTCTGGCCAACGTCAAAACGGTGACCCCTCACCAGCTCCGAGGAACTGGGGCGCAGATGGTTCTGGCCAATACCTATCATCTGCATTTACAGCCAGGAGAGGATATTGTGGCCGAAGCGGGTGGCTTACATCGCTTTATGGGCTGGGATGGCCCGATGCTGACGGACTCCGGCGGCTTTCAGGTGTTTAGCCTTAGCCAAATGCGCACGATTACAGAGGAAGGGGTGACGTTTCGCTCGCCTCGGGATGGGGCGCGGATTAATTTAACCCCAGAACGCTCGATTGAGATTCAAAACGCCCTGGGAGCGGATGTCATCATGGCCTTTGATGAATGTCCCCCCTACCCCGCCAGCCGTGAAGCAGTGGAGTTGGCCACAGCACGGACTGAACGCTGGTTGAAACGCTGTATTGAGCACCATCGTAAGAGTTCTCAGGCACAACGGCAAGCCCTGTTTGGCATTGTTCAGGGCGGGGTTTACCCGGATTTACGAGCACAGGCGGCGGCATCCTTGCAAAAGCTGAATTTACCGGGATATGCTATTGGTGGGGTGAGTGTGGGGGAACCACCGGAGTTGATTGAGGCGATTGTTAAAGCGACTACCCCCCTACTTCCCGAGAATAAACCTCGCTATCTGATGGGGGTGGGAACTTATCGGGAAATGGCCCAGGCCATCGCCTCGGGGATTGATTTATTTGATTGTGTGATCCCCACTCGTTTGGGCCGACATGGGGCGGCGTTTGTGCGGGGGGAACGCTGGAATCTCAAAAATGCTCGCTTTCGACGGGATTATGCGCCCCTCGATGAGGAATGTCCTTGTTATACCTGTCAGAACTTCTCACGCGCCTATATCTCTCATTTGGTGCGATCGCAGGAACTGCTGGCCTATACCCTCCTCTCGATTCACAACATCACGGAGTTAATTCGCTTTACCCAACGGATTCGCCAGTCTATCCTCGATGGCTGTTTTGCTCAGGAATTTGCTGCTTGGCTCAAACCAGCCTCCTAATGCCTTTGCCACCCTCTTGCTTAACTTAAGTTAACATTTTGAGTCAATACAACGGCTTATGTTAATATTTGTTTGGATTATGAGAAAACCCGAGCGATAAAAGGATTTTAACCCAATGGACGCAGCTCTGTTCCTAGCCAAACTTCCGGAAGCCTATCAAATCTTCGACCCCTTAGTGGATGTTCTTCCTCTAATTCCCCTGTTTTTCTTGTTATTGGCGTTTGTCTGGCAAGCCGCTGTGGGTTTCCGTTAAGTCCTCTGGGAACCCAAGTCGGGTCGCTGTTGCTTTAGCCTGTGTCGCTGACATGGGCTTTTTCATTAAGGACGTAGGGGCGTAGCCTTGTGGTCGCCCTCCTCCAGAAGTCGGCAATCAGGAATTGGGATAGTTGCAATTGGCCCGGAAGTCTCTACAATTTTCTCAATTACCTTTGCAAGACATCGTTATCGGCGATGCTGGGGAAGCTGTGAAACTGACGTTAGATCTTAAACCCTTACGACGGGTGAGTTGGCCGTATCGCCTTCTGGGATGTGCCGTGATGACTCTGTGTTTAGTCCTCTGTCTCAATGGGCGATCGCCCCAGGCCCAGGCCCTGAACATTGAGGCGGGAAGCTGGACTGGGGCCTCGTTCCCGGTGGAGAACTTCCAAGCCTATACCTCCCCCTTTGGCTTCCGTAACTCGCCCACAGGGGGACGTGGCTATGAGTTCCATTCTGGACTGGATATTGCTGCCCCTGAGGGGAGTTATATCCGCAGTTGGTGGGGAGGAACCCTGGTTGAAGTGATTAACGACCAAGGCTGTGGCGTGGGACTGGTGATTGAGTCCGGAGATTGGGAACATATCTACTGTCACCTGGCCGGACAAGTGCAGACGATTCAAGGTCGGCCCACCCTGGTCGATCGCCGAGGGGGAATCCAAGTCTCTCAAGGGCAGGCCATCCCCTCAGCCGCTCGCATTGGGCGTGTGGGGATGAGTGGACGCACGACGGGACCTCATTTGCACTGGGGCTTACGCTATGGCGATCGCTGGGTGGATCCCGCCCTGGTGCTGCGGGCCATGCACCGCGATCGCTAAGCGATAAGGAGTTGGGGCCCGAGAAAAGAAAGCCCCAATCTCGGCAAGGTCTTAAATCGAGGCCACAGGCTCAACGGTGTTGGCTAATTCCGTTTCCGGCACTTGCGCGTGTTCAGCGACGATGCGTCGGAACTCCTCACCGTCGATTTGCTCTTTTTCAATCAGGAGTTCTACGAGGGAATCCATGAGAACGCGATTTTCTTGGAGAATCCGACAGGCCTCTTGATAGCAGCGTTGAGCCAGCGATCGCACATGGCGGTCAATCTGGGTCGCCATTTCCTCAGAATGGTCTGAATTAGGCCTCAACTCCCGTCCCAGGAAGACCTGATTATTGGGACTTTCCAACGCCACCGGTCCCAGATCCGACATCCCATAAAGGGTGACCATTTCTCGGGCTAGGGTGGACACCACATTCAGGTCGTTCCCCGCGCCAATGGTCACCTCAGCATCACCAAACACCACCTGTTCAGCGGCCCGTCCTCCCAAGGTGATGATGATACGGTCAATCAGCCAAGCGCGAGTGTATAGGCCACTGTCAACCATGTCTTCACTGTAGGTTTGTTGGGCAAAGCCACCCACACCACCGGAACGAGGCACAATCGTGACTTTATTTAGGGGATCGGAGTTCTTCAACAGGGTCATCAACAGGGCATGACCCACCTCATGATAGCCAATGATGCGCTTTTTCTTGCTATCGAGTAGGGGCTGTAACTTGAGACCGATGGTGATGCGATCAATGGCATCCTCAATCTCGGATTCGCCAATGGCCTGTTTGCGACGACGAGCCGTGAGAATCGCTGCCTCATTGAGTAAATTCGCCAAATCCGCCCCAGAAAATCCCGGAGTGCGACGGGCAATTTTCTCTAGGGAAATGTCATCCCCCAGTTTCTTGTTGCGGGCGTGAACCTCTAAAATTCCCAATCGTCCGTTATAGGTGGGTAAGCTGACACTCACTTGACGGTCAAAGCGTCCGGGCCGCAGGAGGGCAGAATCTAGCACGTCGGGGCGGTTGGTGGCGGCAATGACAATCACGCCACTATTGCCCTCAAAGCCATCCATCTCTGTTAGGAGTTGGTTGAGGGTTTGCTCCCGTTCATCGTTACCGCCGCCAATCCCTGTTCCCCGTTGTCGGCCCACGGCGTCAATTTCATCGATGAAGATAAGACAGGGGGCATTTTCTTTAGCTTTGCGGAAGAGATCTCGCACCCGCGACGCACCAACCCCAACAAACATCTCGACAAATTCGGACCCGGAAATACTGAAGAAGGGAACCCCAGCTTCTCCGGAAATAGCCCGGGCCAGCAGGGTTTTACCCGTCCCAGGAGCGCCCACTAATAACAAGCCTCGGGGAATGCGAGCGCCAATGGCGGTGAATTTTTCGGGCTGTTTGAGGAAGGTGACTACTTCTTGCAGTTCTTCTTTGGCTTCCTCAATCCCGGCTACGTCGTCAAACACCACTCCGGTTTTTGATTCCATGTGGAAGCGCGCGCGGGATTTGCCAAAACTGAGAGCGTTGTTACCAGACTGGCTGGAGCGACGAATAATCAGCATTAAGCCGCCGATGAGCAGGAAGATAATCATTAACTGGCCCAACATCCCAACGGCGAAACTGTTATCTGGGGTGGGGTTGATTTCTACTTCAACGTCAGGGTTGTTGCGCAGCAGAGTCATTAAATCGGGGTTCTCTTCAAAGATCTGCACCTCTTGGGAGTCATCTTCTCCTCGTAGGCGAACCTGGGCCGTTTGGCGTTCGGGATCAAGTTCGACTCGTTCGACTTGACCGCTACGCACCCGTTCGATCAACTCACTGTAGGACAAGCCGTTATTTTGGCTTTGGGCTAAGACGGGACTTCCGAGCAAGGCTTGCAGGATAGCCCAGGTCGCTGCGATCGCCTTCACCCGGGCCAGAGGCCGCTTCGGGGAGGAGTCAGACCGTGGGCTGCGAGTGACGCTGGGGCGAAGCCGAGGGAATGTCCGTTGACGAGTCATAGTTGGCGAGTCTCGGTGAGTAAAATGCTACGTTTAGTTTAGCTCATTTCACTTATAGTGGGGGGTCGGGAGCGGGCGATCGCCCCCTTTTTCTCAGACTAAGCAACCCTAAGACTCAGGTAATAGTTAGCCTTAGGGTTCCGGGGAATCACGGGTATAGCTGTCTCGGAATTTATTTGAGTTTAGCCAATTTTTTCTCCCGCTGCTTTTGCTTCTTTTTCTCCCGTTTGGCTTTTTCTTTGCGTTCTTGCTCGTGCTGCTTGGCTTCTAAATCTGCTTTGCGATGGGCGTCTTCTTTTTTCTCTAGGTAATAGTCGTAGTTGCCGTTGTACATCAACAGTTCACCGTTGTGGACTTCGACAATTTTGTTGGCAACTTGAGAGATGAAGTAGCGATCGTGGGAGACGATAAGCACGGTTCCATCATAGTCAATCAAGGCATTTTCCAGCATCTCTTTGGCTGGAATATCCAGGTGATTGGTCGGCTCATCTAACACCATTAGGTTAACGGGCCGCAGTAACATCTTTGCGAGGGCGAGCCGAGCTTTTTCCCCACCACTAAGGGCGGACACGGGTTTAAAAACGGTTTCTCCACTAAAGAGAAATTGCCCGAGAAGGGTGCGGACTTCTTCGTTTTTCCAGGTGGGAACCTCATCGTGAATGATGTCAATTACTTTGCGATTGAGGTCGAGGGCTTCGGCTTGGTTTTGTTCAAAGTAGCCCGGAATAACGTTATGGTTGCCGAGACTGACCCGGCCATCGGTGGGCTGTTCAATGCCCATAATCAGACGTAATAGGGTCGATTTGCCGGAGCCGTTGTGACCGAGAAAGGCGATGCGATCGCCCCGTTCAATCTCTAGGTTAGCCCCGAGAAAAAGCAACTCTTCACCATCATAGCTATAGCTCAAGTCTTCGATGGTGACCACATCTCGACCACTGCGGGGCGCTTCGGGAAACTGAAACTTCAGGGTTTTAACCCGGCCCACGGGAGCATTGATTCGCTCAACTTTGTCGAGTTGTTTTTCGCGACTTTTGGCTTGGGTACTGCGGGTGGCGCTGGCCCGGAACCGTTCGATATAGGCCTGCTGTTTTTCGATTTCCTTTTGTTGGCGCTCGTAGGTCGATTGCAGGGTGTTGAGGTTTTCCGATTTCTGTTGCAGGTAGGCGCTGTAGTTGCCGAGGTAGGTGTTGGAAACCCCTCGCTCGGTTTCTACGATTTGGGTGCAGAGGCGATCGAGGAATTGGCGATCGTGGGAGACAATCACCATGGGGGTGTTAATGCCTTTGAGATAGGTCTCTAACCATTCGATGGTTTCGAGATCTAGGTGGTTGGTCGGTTCGTCGAGAAGGAGGAGATCGGGATCTTGAAGGAGGATTTTCCCTAAACTCATCCGCATCTGCCAACCGCCGCTAAAATCGCTGACGAGGCGATCGCCGTCGCTGGGATCGAAGCCGACTTCCGGGAGAATCTTCTCGATTTGTGCTTCGAGGCTATAGCCATCGAGGGCTTCAAATTGTCGTTGCAGGCGATCGAGGTCATGGATGAGTTGTTCGAGTTCGTCGGGATCGGCGGTTCCCATGGCTTCGGTCACCTCATGGAGTTGATGTTGAAGCGCATTGGCTTCTTCAAACACTGTCCAAAACTCGGCCCGGACGGTGCGGCTGGGTTCAACTTCAAATTCTTGGGTGAGGTAGGCAATTTTGAGGCTGGCGGGCCGCACCACTTCGCCGGCGGTGGGTTCGATTTCTCCGGCGACAATCTTTAGTTGGGTTGACTTCCCGGCCCCGTTGGCCCCTACCAGTCCAATTCGATCGCCGGGTTTGACCTCCCAGGTGACATTTTTGAGAACTTCAATTCCACCGGGATAAATTTTCTTGATGTTTTCGAGTCGGAGCATAAAAACCTTAATCTACGATCGCAGGAGGACGAGTCAGACGCGGTGACGCGATTTGTCTGACGTTGACTTAAACGTTGCTCTAACTGTAACAAACTGTTACTGACATTCCCAAGGGGGTTAGGGGGGACTTTGACTCCCGGCGACGGCCCGCTCGGCCCAGCGGCGATCGCTGGTAATGACCACGTCTAGGGCGAAGGGGTCACTTAAGGCTTGATGGAGGTGGTCGTACATGAGTTGACGGATGCGATCGTGAGCCAACACTTGGCGAGTTAGTTCATTGTCAGGGGAGACAATCAGATATAGCTGAATATAGATCACCCGCCCAAAGCGGCCCGCCCGCAGCACGTCGTCTTCATGGGGAATCAGGCGGATGGGGCGATCAAGTAGTTTACGGATGCGCTGTTGTAGGCGGCGATCGCCCGAGCGTTCTAACATCTCAAGCCAACCCTGTTTCGCCCAACTCCAGGGAGTCCGAACTGAGAGCCAGACGACCCCCAAGACAAATATAGGGTCGACATAATCCAACAGGCCCGGATCTCGATTCCCCGCCATCCAGACCACTCCAAACACCAAGGCGATTCCCAGTCCTATAGTGCCTTCAACAAACCAATGGCGAGCATCCACCGCCCCTAGGGATAGGGAGGGGGAGGGGGGTTCCGCGTCTCCCTGAACTTGTTTACCCTGATAGTTGGCGAGAATCATACCGCCCAAGGCCACCACGACACCATAGACAACGGCGATCGCGGCCCGCACGGCCCGGCCCCCACTCCCCAAAGCGGCGATCGCGGCCAAGCCGGCAAATCCGTAAACCACCACCGATACGGCTCCCCGTAACACCTCCAGCAGGGGGTCTAGGGCAGCATCGGCAAAGGGAAGTCGCTCGGACTGGGGTTGAGCCAAGCGACGGTTCACCTGGCGGGCCATGAGGGCAATGAGGCTATTCAGCCCCGACAACACCCCATCGAGAAGGATCAGGTGCGATCGCGTCAGTAGACCAAACAACAAGCCCAAACCCGCCAACACCAAATTGCCCCAAATTGCCACCCAGAAAATTCTCTCAGTGGCAGAAGGAGCCGAATCAGGTGCAGAAGCAGACATAGATATGCTCGTCTTAGTCGGGTCTAACCCCTATTATCTTGAATCTTAACGGGAGCCTCAAACTTATAGCCCACACCACGCACTGTCTGAATCATTGAGGGTTGATTGGACTCCCCTTCAATTTTGCGGCGGATTTGCCCAATATGAACATCCACAACCCGCTGATCTCCCACATAGTCATAATCCCAGACCTCCTGTAGCAACTCTGAGCGCCGCCAGACCCGACCGGGGTTGCGGGCCAGGAAATGTAGCAAATCAAACTCCAGAGCTGTCAACAGGATGGGATCATTACCCAACATCACCTCGCGGCTACCGGGGTCGATCAGCAAATCTCCGAAGACAATTCCATTTTGAGGGGTTTGGGCAACGCTGCGCTGGCGTTTTAACACCGCCCCCACTCTTGCCCCCAACTCAACTAAGCTGAAGGGTTTAGTTAGATAATCATCTGCCCCTTTCTCAAATCCACGGACAACATCGTCTTCGTCACTGCGACTCGTCAGCATCATAATATAAACCCCCGTGCGCCTTTGCATTTCCTGACAGAGCTGATAGCCTGTCGTGTCGGGCAAATTCACATCGAGAATGACCAAGTTCGGGTTCAGCCGCTCGAAGAGGGCAAGGGCAGTTTTGCCATCCTCAGCGGCTTCCACGACATAGTCTTCCTGCTTACTTAAGAAGCGGTGGATTAAATTCCGAACTGCGATATCGTCATCAACGACCAGAATTTTGGCGGGAGCCATGACCACATTTGCTTGTCTTAAACCTGAATCAAACCAATTGTACGAGAGTTCGGGCGAGTCATGGGGAATTTCACCCATGACACCACGGCGAAAACGGTACCACAACCTGATCAACTTCCATTATCGGACGAATTGAGGCAAACGCACAACCAAAGACCCTATAACTGGGAAAATTTTTTGCCGTAAAGCCCGCTGAGTTGATAAAGCGTTGAGTTATAGCGACTACGCAAACTTCCCCATAGATGACTAACATGATAGAGCACATTCAAGCCGAATCAAGGGATGTCCAATTCTCAACTCAATCTCAACTTCAGTGAGGGGTCTGTTTCCCTGAGTTTTTCCGGGGATGCCGCCAAAGAGCTACAAGAGGCCTTGCGAGAGTTGCTCTCACGACTCAAAGCCGTTGCCTCTAACCCCGCTGGGGGGTCAAAACGTCCCACACCTCAGAAGCCGATGGAGTACCAACATCGGGGCGAGGTCTTTCTGGAGGTGTTCTGCAACCCCAACATCTGGCCGAGTCCCTTTGCGGCTAAAATCCTGCTCACGGTGCGGGATGAGCGGATTCGCCTGACCACCGAGGTGGAATTGACCCAAGTGCTAGAAGACTTGGAGCGGTATTTGCAACAGTTCGGGGACTAACACCTGTCTTGGCCTCAAGGCTCGACGCCAGACCCATCTTAACTAGGGGCAATCAAAATATAACCGATTCCGGAATCGTCCCCTAGTTTTTTGTGCTGTTTGGACCGAATCTGGGTATAATAAGTTTTGTGCTGGTGTAGCTCAGTGGTAGAGCAGCTGATTTGTAATCAGCCGGTCGCAAGTTCAAATCTTGTCACCAGCTTTTGCACCTTCAATCTGGGGTTCCACCTGTCCGGGGTTGCCCCAGAGGACGGTTTCGTGCTTGTAGATGGCCATCCCTGGCTTGGCTCCCTTGGGCTTATAGACGTATTTGGGATCGGCATAGACCACGGGGGCCGCGTCACTGTCCCGGGCCCGGCTGTAGTAGGCGGCAATGTCAGCGGCAAATTGCAAGTCTTTGGCATCGGGCTGGGTTCCTGGAGGTAGTCGCAGCAAGACGTGACTGCCGGGGATTTCTTGGGTGTGGAACCAGAGGTCGTATTCTGTAGCCATGCGGAAGGAGAGCTGGTCATTTTGGCGGTTGTTACGCCCCACGAGGAGATCAAAGCCGCTGGGGGTCTGGAAATGATGGAAGGGGTCGGGATGGCTGCCCCGTTGAGGACGGTATTGGGGTGAGGCTAAGTAGTTTTGGTCCACTAGTTCGTCCCGGATATCTTCGAGGGCGCTGAGATCCTCGGGCTGCTGATAGGGACCGAGTTGGTCGAGGGCGGCTTCGACTTGTTGCAGATAGGTTATTTCTGCCTCTGTGGCGTGCAGGAGGGGCTGAACGGCTTGTTTGGCTCGTCGTAGTTTTTGATGCTGTTTATAGAGCGCCTGGGCGTTGCTAACGGCATTTTTTTCGGGGTTGAGGGGGATGGTGATGGGGTCTCCGGTTTCAAAATCCGCGAGCTGGATTTCGGTCATGCCGGGGGTCCAGTCCTGGAGATGGGCCATGAGTAGGTCGGCCTGGTGTCGGTGTTGGTCGGCATCGGCGGATTGGTTGAGTTTGTCTTGGAAGGTGTGTTGTTTGAGATGCAGTTTTTTCAGGGTTTGGCTGAGTTTTTGGCTCAGTTGATGGCGCAGTTGTTGGAACAGTTGCTGGTTGAGGCGATCGCTGTAGTAGCGGTCAATTAGAGTCTGAATGCTGTCGGCGGGGGTCTGGGCATCCCAGCCGAGGACGCTGTAGCCGCTCTGAGTCCAGCCGGGTTCAAAGGTCTGGGTGTCTAGGGCGGTGAGCCACTGTTGCCAACGGTCAAAGAGGCGCTGCCAATCGGTATCTGAGAGTTGGTTGGTGGGAGTGTCTGGGTCAAGTTGGGCCCCGGCACAGAGCGATCGCACTAGGGCAGAACTTAAGCCGCGATAGGGTTTGAGGAGGTTGCGCCGTAGGGAATCGGGAATTAGGCTAATGCGCTCGTGCCAACGCTCGAAGGATTCGTCTCGTCGGGGGGTGGCCCCGCTCATGGCTGGGGGCGGGTCGTAGGGTTGGCCGGTGAGAATTGGCCGCACGCGGGATTGTTGGGCGCTAACTTGATGGGCGGCGGTGATGATGAGATTTTCAGCGTTGGTGAGTATCACGTTGCTGTATTTGCCCATGATTTCCACGTAGAGATGACCCTGGAGGGGATCTCCGGGGCGACGGGCAAATTGAAAGTCGAGGACTCGTTCCCAGGGGGAGAGGGGGGTGACGTCGACTAGGGCTAAGCCTTTAAGTTGGTGGCGTAGTTGGTCACTGAAGGTGAAGGTGTCGGGAACTTTGGGGGGGGGACTGCTTAGACAGAGATGGGCGGCTTGGGGATGCCAACACAGGCGCAGCCAGCCACGGCGGTCGAGGGTGCGTAGGGCTAGGGCCAGTTGGGTGCGATCGCTTTGAACGACTTGTTCGAGACGAGCGGGTAGCCAAAATGTCCGGAAATCGGCATAAATGGCGCAAAGGGTGGTGAAATCGACGGGTTGCACAGGATGGGTGAAGGGCTGAAATCGTTATGGGAACTTGAATTGAGCTAACGGTGATCAGGGCGATGACCGGGAGGGAGAGGGGCCTGGGATTTTCTAGGGATTTGCGCCACCTGAGCCAAAATTTTGGATTCTATCTACCATGAGAGTTAGATACTGTCGTTACTACCCCCCTCACACGAGATAGCCAAGGATTAATCATGGATATTCAGCTTATTAACATCGGCTTTGGCAATATCGTTTCGGCGAATCGCGTTGTTGCCATCGTTAGCCCTGAGTCGGCTCCCATTAAGCGTATCATTATCGATGCCAGAGAGCGGGGTCAGTTGGTGGATGCCACCTATGGTCGTCGCACTCGTGCGGTGATTGTCACGGATTCGAGTCATGTGATTCTCTCGGCGATTCAGCCGGAAACCGTTGCCAACCGCTTTGTTTTCAATAAAGATGGTAAGGAGGCTCATACGTAACAGCCCGGTGCGCCGTGGTCTTGACTGCGCGCCCGAGTAATTTAAGATGGACCATTCTCTAAGGAGTGGCCGTAACGAGATCATGACTGCTGGAAAATTAATTGTCTTGACCGGTCCGAGTGGAGTTGGTAAAGGGACGTTACTGCGATCGCTACGCCAACGCCACCCGGAACTTTGTTTGTCGATTTCGGCGACGACTCGTCAACCCCGTCCCGGTGAGGTGGATGGGGTGGATTATCATTTCTTGAGTCGGCAGCAGTTTCAGGACAAGATTGCTCAGGATGCGTTTCTTGAATGGGCCGAGTTTGCGGGTAATTGCTATGGAACCCCGCGCCAATCCTTGGAAACACAGATGGCGCAGGGTCATTGGGTGATTTTAGAGATTGAAGTGGAAGGGGCCCGCCAGGTGCGCCGCAGCTTCCCGGATGCGTTGTTGGTGTTTGTTCATCCTCCGTCGTTTGCGGAGTTGGAACGGCGACTTCGGGGGCGCGATCGCGACTCAGAGGAGGCGATTCGGCGGCGACTCGAACGGGCCAAGGAGGAACTTCAAGCGGCTGATGAGTTTGATGTACAGGTCACCAATGGGGTGATTGAAGAGGCGCTTCAGGCGCTTGAAGTGGCGGTGTTTGGGGAACGTAAAGCTTAAGGAAAACTGGACTCGGGACGGGATTAGGAGAAGGCGCTGATATCGCTTCCGCAGGTATCGACGAGGTAGCAGAGGGCGCGAAAGCGTAACTCAACGAAGCGATCGTAGAGGGGGTTGAGTTTACACATGGGGGGGATATGGAACAGATGATGGCCCCAAAGGCTGATATCTCGCTCAAAGGGGCATTGTGCAGGAATTAGACGCACAATTGCCGTGGCGACTTGGGGACTGTTAATCTCTAGGGATGCCAGCCAGCCGTCGATGGGAGCAAGGAGCCGGTTCACAATACGAAGCATGGCGTTTTTTACCAAAGTGTCAAAGGGCGACAGGGGTACAGGAGGCGATCGCCCTTGGGCAAATTGTCCTCCTATGTCCACCCTACGAGATTAGAACATACATTCCGTGAAGAAACCATATTAAATTGGGAAATTTCTGTAAAGCTTATGTAAAGCAAGGGGGAAATCAGCCTTTTTTGTATCTTTAGCTACCAATTATTATCCAATCAGGGATCAGGTGAACCGGAGTACTCATTAAAAACTCCTGTCTCATTCCTGTCTCACGTCATCACTCGACGATTGAACTAAGTCTAAAACAGGAGTCATCTGGGGACAGGCCCCGTCTGGTGTCCGAGTTACCACTTCAATAAGTTGAACTGTTCCATATCAATGGTGTCACGATTGCGGTAAATGGCCAGCACGATGGCTAATCCCACCGCTGCTTCAGCCGCCGCGATGGTGATCACAAATACTGAAAATACCTGTCCTTTAGCATCAGCATCCAGGTAGTTGGAAAACGCCATCAGGTTTAGGTTCACTGCATTTAATAACAGTTCAATGGACATCAACACCCGCACCGCATTACGGCTATTAATGAGTCCATAAATGCCAATGCAGAAGAGGGCAGCGGCCAAGAGTAAGAAATATTCCAGTTGCAGTTCCATAAGGCTTTTAGACGGGTTGAATCAATGGCTAGGCTTAGCAAGCCCAGTTAGCGCCCAGGGTAAATGATGGGTCTTAAATAGGTAACAGGTCATTCTAAATGACCTGTACATCCCTTAACTTAACTCTCCGAATCATCGGGAGCGTCTCCAATCGCCCCTACCGGTTCACGGGGACGTTCAGGGAGAGTCAAAACGAACTCTTGCTCGGCATCCAAATCGGGGATAAATTCCCGACGAGCCAAAATAATTGCCCCGACCATGGCCATCAGTAGTAGCACGGAGACCAACTCAAACGGCAACAAGAAATCACTAAAGAAATGTTGTCCGAGACGCAGCGCCGTACTGGAGACTGGCTCAATGGACCCTAGCACAGCCCAGGAGGTCGATTGAATCATCGTGCCCAACAGAGCAAACAAGCCCACACAGACTAAAGCCGTTGCCCCTTTGCGAAACCAGGCATTTTTCATCGGCTTAAAGACCTCGTTTTTGTTCACCAACATGATGGCGAAAATAATCAGCACGTTAACCGCACCGACATAAACGAGGATTTGGGCGGCGGCGACAAAATCAGCATTCAGCAGCAGGTATAAACCGGCCATACTGACAAATACGCCCCCTAGGAGAAAGGCAGAGTAGACAATATTGTCCAGTAAGACCACGCCCAAAGCAGCGGCGATGGTCGTCGCGACTAAAATTCCAAATGAGACGAGTTGAACGCCTTCAGCTAAATTCACAGCTTTTTCCTTTATTTCCTTACAGGCTTAGCAAACGATACCCCTCGGAGTCCTAATGGGCGAGGTTTGCCCCGCCCAATCGGTACTGGAAGACTCGATGAGGTCTGTTCCCCTAGGGAATCAGTTGTTCTCTGAGTCGGCGCTGGCTTTTTCCCGCTTCGCCTTCTCCTGTTCGAGTTCTTCGAGGATATCCTCAGGGTGACGACCCGCACGTTGAGATCCTTTGGGCAGATCATGGGGGTCGGTTACACCCTTGGGTAAGTATGCCAGTTCTCGCATCGGTTGTACCATCGGATCGAGGGTGACTTTTTCGGGAAGTCGTCCTAGGGCCACGTTGTCGTAGTTGAGTTCATGGCGATCGTAGGCGCTGAGTTCATACTCTTCGGTCATGGATAAACAGTTGGTGGGGCAGTATTCCACGCAGTTTCCACAAAAGATACAAACCCCAAAGTCAATGCTGTAGTGGTTGAGTTTCTTTTTCTTCTGTTCTTTATTGAACTCCCAATCCACCACGGGGAGGTTGATGGGGCAAACCCGCACACAGACTTCGCAGGAGATGCACTTATCAAACTCAAAGTGAATCCGGCCTCGATAGCGTTCTGAGGGAATCAGTTTTTCATAGGGATATTGGACGGTCACCGGCCGACGACCCATATGGTCGAAGGTGACGGCTAATCCCTGGCCGATGAATTTGGCCGCTTGAAAGGAGTCTTTGGCGTAATCGCCGACTTGTTTGAGAAACTTCAGCATGGTGTTCTCCCGTATAGTCGTAATAGTGCCCAGGTCGGGACGAGTTTAGCCGCCAAATGCAACTGGGAAGGCAAGTTTGAGGGCGGCGGTAATGAGCAAGTTGGCTAAGGAGACGGGAAGCAAAAACTTCCAGCCTAGGTTCAGGAGTTGGTCAATGCGAACCCGAGGTGTTGTCCAACGTAGCAAAATCGCTAGAAACACGAATAGGTAGGTTTTCATCAAGACCATGGTGATTCCCAAGGAACCGGTGATGACCTGCACGGCAGGAGAAAACTCATTCACCCCAAGCCATTGGGTTAAGGTTTCAACGGGAATCGGGAGGGTCCAACCTCCGAGGTAGAAGATCGAGACGAAAAGGGCGCTGAGAACGAGGTTAACGTAGGATCCCAGGTAGAACAGGGCAAATTTCATGCCGGTGTATTCGGTCTGATACCCGGCCACGAGTTCTTCTTCTGCTTCGGGAAGGTCAAAGGGAAGTCGCTCGGTTTCAGCTAAGGCGGCCACCCAGAAGATGACAAACCCGACAGGTTGTCGCCAAAGGTTCCAACTGAGAATGCCGTAGTCGGCTTGTTGATTGACGATGTCGATGGTACTGAGGCTATTGGACATCAAGACGATCGCCAACACCGACAAGGCTAGAGGAATTTCGTAGCTGATGGATTGAGCGGCAGCACGTAATCCCCCGATGAGAGCATATTTGTTATTGGAGGAGTACCCAGACATCAGTAAACCGATGGGGGTAATGCTGGAGAGGGCAATCCAGAGGAAGGCACCGATACTGAGGTCAGTAATGACGAGGTTCTGTCCGAAGGGAACGATGAGATAGGACAGAAAGACGGGGATCACAACGATCGCCGGGCCAATGGTAAAGAGCCAGGGATCGGCCCGCATGGGGATGATGTCTTCTTTGAACAGTAGCTTTAAGCCATCGGCGACGGGTTGCAATGTCCCTAACGGCCCAGCAAATTCAGGGCCGACCCGCTGTTGGGCAGCAGCGGAAATTTTCCGCTCTAGCCAGACGGAGACTAAAACTCCGACGGTGGCAGCTACCAACATCAACAGCATGGGGACGGGCATCCAAATGACTTTTGCCAGTCCAGCCGGGATACCAAAGCCCCCGAGGATCTGGATTACACTACCTTGGAGGTCGATTCCTGATTCCATATCAACGGATAAAATATGAAGATTTCTTACCAATACTGTTTCTATACTACCGTCAAGGGGGAATGGGGAACAGGGGGAGAAGGCAATAGGCAGTAGGCAATAGGCAGTAGGCAATAGGCAGTAGGCAATAGGCAGTAGTAGGACTACAGCGTCACAGAGGAAGACGTAGGGGCGAACGGCTGGCTGTTCGCCCTCTCCTGGCGTAACTCTCCTGGCGTAACCCACCCCCTACCCCAGACCGAGAGGGGAAAGCTTCCCTGCTGCCTATTGCCTATTGCCTCCCCCCCCTATTCCCTGTTCCCTATTCCCTGTTCCCTTCTTCAATTGGGATACCAAAACATTCCTTTAATACCTTCGGGATCTGCTAGAAAGCCTAAACCGCCGTAAAATTTGACGACATGGGGATCGGCAAAGAGGGTGATGTTGCTGATGTCTTCCCGTCGCAGTTTGGTGATCAGATAACTCATCAGGGCTTTGCCTAGACCTTTTCCCTGAAACTCCGGGCGGATGGCGACATCCCAAACGGTGGCGTTGAAGGCGCAGTCTGATGTGGCCCGGGCAAAGCCGATGAGACGCTTGCGGGTTCCTCGCACTTCCCACATGGAGACGACCATGTAACTGTGTTCGAGGGCTTTACGAACTTTGCGGAGGGGACGACGGGCCCAGCCGACTGAGTCACACAGTTCTTCGAGTTCGTATAAATCGATACTGCGATCAGTACTAAAGTAAATTCGGCTTTGCGTCCCCAGGCGATCGCTCATGCCGGGTGCTGAGTACTCCTCCAAGGAGATAGCGTTCGGCGATGGGGAAGCCGAATCCGAACTGCTGAAAATGCTTTTCCAAAAACCCATGCAGGTAGTCGTAGGGTGCTGATTAGACGGTCTCGGGCTTGAGGACGGCCCGGTATGGTCCATTATATCCGGCGAATGTCCGTTAGACCGGCCGATCTCTAAGAAATCCAACGGATCTAATTTCCCGCCTCAGGCGATCGCCGATCGCCTAAAGTAGAGTAGCGTCTTCTCCTTAGACCGAGGACCCATGGCGACCAGATTGGGGATTTACCCGACAGGGTAGTACCAGCCGAGTGCGCGATCGCCCCCATGAGCATCCACAAGCGTCGCGTCTGATGCGATAGATTTTACAAGTTCAGTTAACGGTGACTATGGCTGCGGGCTTAAAATCATCCACTCTTGATCTCCTTAAACGCTTCAATCGGGCTTTCCCCCAGTTTTACGAGCAGTTTGTCAGCAGCGAGATCCAACTGCAAAACCTCAAATTGGCGTATCACCTCTACAAAACCCGACAAGCTGTCATCGAATTGCGTCAGGAAGGCTCCAAAAGTGCCCTCCACTTCGCCTATCGCAATCAGTCATTTTTGCTCAGTGACATTTTTGGGGTCCTTGCTGCTTATGGCTTAACCATTCACAGTCTCAGTCTCTACGGGCAAATTGCTCCGCCGATGTTGGTGTTTGTTAAGTTGATTGTGTCTCGTGGGGGCCAAGCGTTGACGGAAAAAACAGCGGATAACGTGGCCCGGGCGGTTCGGGAAGCCCTTGCAGGACATTTTGAGGTCGAAGAAATGTTGGCGGTGGAGTTTAACCTCGATGCCGGGTTAGAAGATGTGGAAACGGAGTTCTATGTAGATCCCGTTTTCCATCTGCCGGCCCTGTTAATCGAAGCCGATAATCAACCGGGTTTATTCTATAAGGTCATGTATGCCATCTGGCAGGAGGATTTACTGGTGGTTAATGCCAACCTCCTCGTCTGGCGAGGACGCACTCGCTTGATTCTCTACCTCCTCGGGCCCAATGAATGCGCTATCCCGGACTATTTGGGCAACCAAATTGCTGAAAGTGTCCGCCAAAGACTGTTAGGAGGCGGTTGACCCCTCCCCAGCCAGTCAGAAAACGTCGATCGCCGTTAAACCATCTTGATTCCTCGAATAACACGGATTATGAAACCTCTCCCCCACAGACTCCTGGCTCTCCCTGCGGCCTTAATGCTCACATCTGGCGCGATCGCTGTGATGATCCCCGCACCACTTATGGCTCAAGAACAATCCCAGCGAACCCTGACGGTTCAAGGCCAAGGTTCCGTCTTTATCCCCGCCACTATCGCTCAGGTGAGTTTGGGCGTAGAAGTGGAAGCGGAAACGGCTGAGGCCGCCCAACAACAAGCCGCTCGTCAATCCTCGGCAGTGGTTGAACTGTTGCGATCGCGCAATGTGGAGAAACTGCAAACTACCGGCGTTCGCCTCAATCCCATCTATAACCGTCGTGATGGCCAACAGGTGATTACAGGCTATCGGGCCTCCAATAGCGTCAGTTTCCAAATTGCCACCGACAGCGCCGGAGAACTCCTCGATACGGCGGTTTCCCGTGGCGCGACTCGCATTATGGGGATTAACTTTATCGGCAGTGATGAGGCCATCGCCCAGGCCCGCGATCGCGCTCTGCAAGAAGCCACCCTCGATGCGCGTTCCCAAGCCGACGTTGTCCTCGGAACCCTCAATCTCCAACGCCGAGATATTGTCGGGATCAATGTCAACCAGACCAGTCATAGCGCCCCACCCGTTCCCTATCAACGGATGGAAGCCATGACAATGGACGCTTCAACACCCATTGAAGGGGGAGAACAGCAAGTTAGCGCCTCCGTCACCCTAGAAGTTCGCTACTAATCTCCCTAGACTAGAAACAAACATCAGCAAGGGAGATTGCATTGTGAAGGGTCAAACGGTCTTACTCACAGGAGGAACTGGAGGACTGGGGATGGGAGTCACGCCCAAACTGGTGGCCCAGGGAGCGAGTCTCACCATCCCCTACCGCAATACCGCCGAAGTCGATCGCCTCAAA
>SMDP01000489.1 GCA_012911965.1 Geitlerinema sp. P-1104 | reverse complement strand
ATAGGGTCACCACAGAGGCACAGAGGACACAGAGGAAGAGGAGAGGGAGAACGGTATCCGGCGAGTGCTGTTCCCTGTTCCCTGTTCCCTGTTCCCCCTCAAAGAGTCAGGAGTTGACGAACGGCATTAATCATCTCATCGGGGTGGAAGGGTTTAGCGATATAGGCATCGGCCCCGACTTTCATGCCCCAGTAGCGATCAAATTCCTCTCCTTTGCAGGAACACATGATGACTGGAATATCTTTGGTACGGGGATGTGCCTTCATCTTGCGGCAGACATCATACCCGTTGGGATTGGGCATGACGATATCCAATACCACCAAATCAGGGGTATTGGCTTTAAGATATTTCAGGGCTTCTACGCCACTGCGCGCTGGCACTACTTGCATTCCCTGGTTTCGTAACAGGTTAGCAATCATCTCCCGTTGGGAGGTACTGTCCTCAACGACTAAAATCGTACTCATGGCTTGTTTCTATAGCAGTGGCAGCCCAACGCGATGCCAACGCGGTTCAATCGTGGCAATACATCCCCATCTTAGGACACTCTCTGCATCATCGTCTCTGGAAATTAGATTTTCTTAGGCAACTTGGCTGAATTTTCTGCCTTTGGGGATTAGAAGTCAAAGTAGATATAGGGTAGGCTGTCTTCCGGGGCAAAGAGAAGCACAACATACCAACAGATAGGAACCAGGGCCATTTTCACGGGCCAGTTGAGTTGTACCTTGAGGGTGTGACGGAAGAAATGGGCCAGGAACATGGCGGCGAAAATCCCCAGAAAGGCGATGGCTAACTGTTCGGGCATCCAACCGACGGTTTCGAGATAGACTAAATCCAGGAATTGGGCATCGCGAGAGTGTCCCCAGAGATGACGCACGACCCAACCGGACACCTGTAAATCGGGGAGGCGGAAGAAAATCCAGGAGAAAAAGACCAGCCCCTGGGTGAGTAGCCAGGCCAAGGCGACTCCGGGCAGACTACGCCACAACGCCGGTAACCCCTGCCAGCGTTGACAGAGGGTGTCATTGAGACGATTAATCACTAACCCGGCCCCATGAATTGCCCCCCAAACCAGGAATCCAGCCGGGTTCATGCCAGCGGTAGCACTCCCATGCCACAGGCCCGCAAGCAGCATCACCACCATTAAGTTAATACAGGTTCTCAGTAAGCCGCGACGAGACCCCCCCAGGGGAAAATAGAGATAATTGCGTAGCCAACTGCCGAGGGTGATATGCCAGCGTCGCCAAAAGTCAGCGATGCTGGTGGAGATATAGGGAAAATTAAAGTTTTCTGGTAATGTCCAGCCCAATAATAAGGCACTGCCCCGGGCCATATCGACATAGCCACTAAAATCGAGATAAAGTTGCAAGCCATAGCCAATCACGGCTAACTGTAAATCGATGCTTCCGGCTCGTTGGGTGTTTTCAAAGCAAAGATTGACAAAAATGGCTAAGTTATCGGCGAGTAATCCTTTTTTAATGGCCCCACTGGCAATTAGCCATAGGCCATCAGTGACTTGCTCGATTTTCAGGGGATTTTGCAGTTGCCACTGTTCATACCACTGATGAAAGCGGGTAATTGGCCCGGAGATGAGCTTTGGGAAATAGAATTTATAGGCGGAAAACTCAAAGAAGTTTTGACTTGGGGGCGC
>SMDP01000488.1 GCA_012911965.1 Geitlerinema sp. P-1104 | reverse complement strand
AGTTGACACCAGCGGGCAAAGTTCCACTGGGCTTCGGGTCCCCACAGGAACAGCAGGGAGTGACCCAAGCTATCGGGAGGAGTAGAGACGGCAACGGTCAGGAAGTTGCAACCTTCGAGGTACGAAGATGCCAGACCGTGGGTGTACCAGGATGTGACAAAGGTGGTTCCGGTGAGCCAACCGCCGACGGCGAGGTAGGCACAGGGGAACAAAAGAATACCGGACCAGCCGACAAACACGAATCGATCGCGCTTGAGCCAGTCGTCAAGTACGTCGAACCAGCTTCTTTCTGGTGCGCGACTTACAGCGATGGTCATAGAGTCTAACTCCGAATGAGTGCGTCAAATCGTTGGGCAACGTCCCAAGAAGGCATCGTTGGGAAGAATGATAACAAGGTTTTCCTGGGAAGTTTACGATTCTTTACTATGGTACTCATTTTTCTTAAAAAGATCCACTCTGGCCGCAAATAATCTCGATTCCCAATCAAGATTCTGTCCCGGATCGCGGCGCAATCCCCCGACATCCGATACAGTGGTTAACAGTCACAGTTTTCACGTTCATTGCGACGGTAGGCTTCATTACTTATATGTTTACGATTGACCTGATCCTGAAATACACCCCTATGCCCCTGTCCGTGCAACGGAAGGATGAAGAGGGGGCCCAGTCTCTCTACCGAGACATCTGTGAGGCGATGAACTCCGGGAACCCCAAGGTTCTCGAACTCACCTGTGAGGGCAAAGTCGAGAAGCGTCTGAGCATCGCGACGACTGAATTAGTGGCGGTGCAGGTGTCTCAGAAGGGTCCGGCTGGGGGCGATCGCCAACCGGGATTTTTCGTGGCTACGGCTGAGTCTTAATGGCATCGACGTCCCAACATCCCGCCATTACGGTGCGGGATGTCTCATTTGCATGGAACTCGGGCAGCGTTGTGCTTAATCACTGTAGTCTGGAGGTTCCGGCGGGAGAGTTTTGGATGCTCCTGGGAACCAATGGTAGTGGTAAGTCAACGCTGCTGAGGATTCTGGCGGATTTACTGCCTCGAAGCGGTGGCAGGGTGGAGATGAACGGCCAGGTGGGGTTTGTCTTCCAAAATCCCGATCATCAGTTGGTGATGCCGACGGTGGGGGCTGATGTGGCCTTTGGGTTGGTGGAGGAACGGCTGACGGTTCCCCAGGTGCGGCAACGGGTGACGGAAGCCCTAACGTTGGTGAATTTACAAGATCTGCAACAGCGGCCGATTTATGCCCTCAGTGGGGGGCAGAAACAGCGGGTGGCCATTGCCGGGGCGATCGCCCGCCATTGCGATATTTTACTGCTCGATGAACCCACGGCTCTGCTCGATCCTGAGAGTCAGACGGATTTGGTGCAGCAGGTGAGTGAGTTAGTCCACCAGCGACAGATGACGGCCTTGTGGGTGACTCATCGTTTGGATGAATTGGATTATTGTGATGGGGCGTTTCTGCTCGAAGGAGGACGTGTGGTGGACTCTGGAGATCCCGAACGCCTGAAACAACGCTTGATGTTGGATGCCTAACGTCTCCCTCGGGCGATCGTGAGATCCCCTTGGGAAGAGATGAGAGTCCGTGGGGAGGGTGGCACAAAACTCAACAATGGGCAATGATGTTAAGCAAAGATGTCGTTACAGTTAGCCATCTTTGACCCC
>SMDP01000487.1 GCA_012911965.1 Geitlerinema sp. P-1104 | reverse complement strand
TTAATTTTTGATGAATGTCACCATCTCCCCAGTGACTTTTTTCGGGTAATTGCCGAATATGCGATCGCCCCCTATCGTCTCGGGTTAACGGCGACTCCTGAACGCAGTGATGGGAAACATGAGGATTTGAGACATCTGATTGGCGACCAAGTCTATCGCCGCAGCCCCGAGGATTTAGCCGGAAACGCCCTAGCGGACCATCGGGTAGAACAGATTAAGGTGCAATTGTCCCCGGAGGAGCGCGATCGCTATCAGCATCTTATCAACTGTCGTAATGAGTTTTTAGAACGCTCTCGGATTAGTCTCAGTAGTCTCCAGGGATGGCAAACTTTCATTAAGGCCAGTGCGGGGTCAACAGAAGGACGACGGGCCATGAAGGCCCACCATGAAGCCAAGGCGATCGCCCTAGGGACTGATGCCAAACTGAGAGTTTTAGAGGATCTCCTAGAGCGACATTACCCCGAACCCATCCTGATTTTCACCAATGACAACGCCACCGTTTACCGGATTTCCCAAAACCTCCTGATTCCCGCCATCACCCACCAAACCCCCGTTAAAGAACGTCACGACGTGCTATCTCGTTTCCGTCAGGGGGACTATCGCACCCTGGTGGCCTCCCATGTTCTCAATGAAGGGGTGGATGTTCCCGAGGCGCGGGTGGCGATTCTCCTATCGGGGAGTGGGTCCAACCGGGAATATATCCAACGACTGGGGCGAGTCTTGCGGCGCGGGAATGACCCTGGGAAGCAGGCAATTCTCTACGAGGTCATTTCTGAAGACACCAGCGAGGAACGGACCTCTAAGCGTCGCCGAGGGCAGTCTCCGGACTGCAACGCCAAGCCGCGTCCCCGTCCTTTAAGGGTGGTCTCGAAGCCCGACGATCCGATTCCCTTCTACGATCGCCCTTCTCGTCGTTCTCAACCTCGCGCGGCTGAGGAGAGTTCTAGCTATAACAGCGATGAGGAGGAATAGGAGGATGGGTTAAGACAAAGTCATCAATTTGGGTAATCTTTTACTGGAGTTTAGAGGGTAAAGGAATCGCTCGCTTTTGACTAAAATAGACGGTTTCGAGCCACAATTGCCGTGATTCATCGAGATTTGCCAAAGCCTCTTCCAAGGTTTCCCCTTGGCTTAGACATCCTGGCAAATCCGGAATCATAACAGTATAGCCTCCTTCGTCTTCAGGATAAATTGACATGGGATATTTTAAAGATAAATAATACTCCAGAGTTTTAGGATTAATAACATTACTTTGTTTCATTTTGCCAGTCCTCTAATTTCAATTTCACATTGAAGTCCAAAGTCAAGGAGACCCGAACTTTGACAAACGGATGTATGTCTATCACTATCGCTCCTTTGATATCAACCCCAAAGTCATCAGTCTGGCCATCCTTGGCTATGAGCGACCCCAATGGCCACCGAGTGGCTATAGCTACGAACCTCGGGGACTTTATGGCGCAAATCGGTGAGTAATTTAAGGGAGGGCGATCGCCCCCCAGTCCTGCGGTTCCCCGATGGAGACGAGGGATATTGGGATAACTACGATCGCCCCAACAGATTCGGCAGTCTAAAGCCCTGAAAACCACCGCTTAAGGTGTCTTTAAAGGCGCGATTGAGATTGTCCACATAGGTAAACAACACCGGAACCACCAATAACGTCAACATG
>SMDP01000486.1 GCA_012911965.1 Geitlerinema sp. P-1104 | reverse complement strand
AACTCGGATGAGTCAGTCACCTGAGTATCAACTTCTAAGGCTTCGATAAAGCCGCTAAACTCTCCTCCTTCACTAAAAGTGATCGCTTCTGCTTGGGAGGGAATAAGCATCGAGAGTCCTGTTAGGGATAAGGACAGGGTGGCGAGGCTTAACGGATAGCGCAAAGTCATAAGTGTTTAAGCTCTTCTTTAGCAACACTTCTGATCTTGCCAAAAGTTACCTGGAAATTTCAAGGGGGTTTTGGATAAAATATTTAAATTTTGCCAATTTTATTTTCGGGATTTATAATGTCTGATTCCTAGTTTAGGTTATCATTTCTTATTTCTTTTCTAGAATTCCATAAATTTTGGCGACCGTCCCAGAAGAACGCTCGCCAAAATAAACCGCAACGTAGCATGAAGATTCGGAGGTTTCAGCAGATGACCCAACTAATAGTCAGAGGACATCAACTAGCTGCTTTTGCGTTTGCGGGTAGCGAAGAGAGAGCCAGCCATTGCACCTAAGCCCAGGAGAAGAGAAGGCTCAGGAACATCCTTTGTGCTGACGTGAACCACCATATCCTGGTAATCCCAGTCTGCATATTTTGAACCTTCTTTGAGATCTTCAAAGGCGATAATAAAGTCACCCAGGCCAAATTTTAGAAGCGTTCCGTTTACATCAAACTTGCTGCCATTTCCTTCATAAACCAAGGCATGTTGGTTGCCACCGTAGTTGAGGTGATTTTGCGTGTAGAATGTGTCATTTCTAGGATTCGTCAAATAGAATCCGAAGGAACCACCGCCCAACGCCGCTATCTGGGCTTCGGTCAGGCTTTTCGAGGTGGTTGGGCTATCGGGGCCGTCAAAAATCTGAATCTTGACGCTCGGATCAGCGACGGAGTAAACTCCAAACGTATTTCGATCAGAGAACCCCGCAACTTCAAACATCAGGGTGGAAAGTATAGAGCTGTAATTGAATGTATCAGTTGTTGAAATATCACCTACTACATCAATGCCCGGGCCACTCACAGTTGCATCATTCAAGAGCGTTTGCAAAGAACACTCCTGAGCATGAGGGTCACCTGGAACTTCAGCGCAGTCGTTAGACTGACCGAAAGTAACAGCTGCGGCCGGGTTGGCTCCTACCACCAGTCCACCAAGAGCAATGGCAGCTCCAGCGGTCAGGGTTAGGGTTTTTTGGGTTAATGTTGTCATCGTTTTCATGATCGGCTCCTAGTTAGGTTCTACGTGTTTATACGGTTTTTTCTGTTGACTCCACTATAACCACTGTCCCCAAGATAGGGGTATTTTTACGGATATCTTTACAAAGCCTTTAAAAAAGAGCCTGGAAAGTCCGGGTTTTATATAGGAAGTGTGAAGAGGGGTAGACCCCGATCATGTATGTAATATCACGTAAAGTAAAGCTGTCCCCTACTGCCACCCAAACGTGACGGAGTGTTACAGTCCAGGGCAACGCGATCTCCCTCCCCACTTCAGCCCCCTAGGCACATCATCTCCTTGAGACGACTGAGATTAATCGGGCATTAATACTGATCTATAGCCAGGACGGACTCTAGGGATGGACAAGGAGGAGGGTAACTCTATACCGTGAGGGAGATACCCTTACCGTGATCCATCTCCCCATGCTTACCTGTGCCACACTTCTGGACACCTATCCTGACCTCTGGCGG
>SMDP01000485.1 GCA_012911965.1 Geitlerinema sp. P-1104 | reverse complement strand
CCCTGTTCCCTTCTTCTATGAACATTTTTCGTCAATATATCGCCCCAGCTTTGATTGTTGTCGTTTTTCTGCTGGCCCTGCTAGCCACCAGTGCCAGAATCTTTCTGCCTGAAGGCCTCAGTTCCCCAGTTTCCATCGAAGTTCCAGCCCCGAATTCCCCGAGTTCCCCCACCTCTTAAGTCTTTTGTTTGTTCCTGGTTATCGTTTGCGTAAAGGATCGACCATCGATCGCGCCCGGCTTGTCAAGTTTGCCCGGCGTACCTATAGTGAACTCTACCCAACTCAAGACTTTGCCCATCTACCGCGACTGATTGAACAGTATCTATCCAGTAAAACCCCCCTCTGGTGGGTAGAAGCCCAAAACGACAATGAAGGGGGATTTCCCCATCGCCGTCGGTCTTTGGGCTGTTTATGGCTGGGAAACGCCGTGGATCAACTCGACGGCGATCGCCATGCCCATATTTTCCTGTTATACGTTGATCCAGACCATCGCCGCCAGGGAATTGGCACCGCCCTCGTCCGCCATGCCGAAACCTGGGCCCGCCAACGGGGCGATCGCCAACTGGGCCTACAAGTCTTCGCCGACAACCAGCCAGCTATTTGTCTTTACGAAAAACTTGGCTATCAGACCTTTTCCCATTGGATGGTGAAGCCATTAGACTAGCTATTACTGGCTCGGGCCTTCAACTGGGCCGCCATCGATTGCAACAGGCGTTTCTCGCGGCGTAGTTTCTCCTCTAGGGCCTGGATTTGTTCGCGACGAGTTTCGAGTTCCACCGTGCGACGAGCCAAATCCTGACTTTGTAGCGTCAGGGATTGTCGCCACTGTTCCGCTCGCTCAACTTCTTTTTCCAGAAACTCCGGAGTAATCCCCTTACCCAAATATTGACGGACTAACCCCAACACCCAATCTTTGGCCTCCTTCACCTGTAGCACCTGGCGATTCGCTCCCACCTCTGCCAGCACTAACATCCCCTCGTTATAGAGGTTCGTTTCCATTTCCACAAACTCCTCACCGGAAATAGCCGCCCAGGTTTCATCCGGTTTACGGCGTGCTAACAGGCGCAGGGTCGTTTTACCCAACAAACCTTTCTTTGTGACTTGAGCCAGATGTAACATAGGGCGATCGCCTTGAAACCAACAGAATCCACCAATCCAGAGCCAACCCAGCTCCCTGTCTCTAGGGTAGCTGGATTCCCGGGCGATCGACTTAGAGTCGACTCAACCGATTTTGTAACATAGCAACTTGAGTTTCGGCTTCCGCTAACGCGGCTCGTGCCCCCTCTACCACAGCCTCCGGAGCTTTATTGACAAAATTCGCATTGCTTAAGCGGCCCGCATACGAGTTCACCTCCCCTTGTGCCTTAGCCAGTCTCTTCTCAATTTTGGCGCGAATTTCTCCAATGTCCACCACACCCGCCAGGGGAATCAGGACTTGTACCGTTCCTACCACCCCGGCGATGGTTTGTCCAGGTTCCTCCTCTAGGATATCCGTGAGGGTAAACGAGTCCACTTTAGCTAAGTTTTGAATATAGGCTTGTCCCCGTTGTAGAACCTCCCGTTCGCGATCGCTCTGACTCTGTAACATCACCGCAATCTTCATACTAGGCTTAATCTCCAACTCCGCCCGCAAATTGCGAATCGTGCGAATGGCCCCAATTAACAACTCAAA
>SMDP01000484.1 GCA_012911965.1 Geitlerinema sp. P-1104 | reverse complement strand
CGGGATTTACGGCTTGATGATGATGTTCAGGCCGTTGTATTACGAGTTAATAGTCCTGGTGGAAGTGCGATCGCCTCAGAAGTCATTAAAGAAGAACTCGAACTGCTGCGAGAGGAAAAGCCGGTGATTGTCTCCATGGGCAACGTTGCCGCCTCCGGGGGCTATTGGATTTCCATGGCCGCCAACGAAATCATCGCCCAACCCAATACCATTACCGGTTCAATTGGCGTCTTTGGCCTGTTCTTTAATCTCGAAGATTTCAGTGAAAACGTCGGTCTCAGTTGGGATGTCGTGCAAACTTCCCCCCTCGCGAATACTCAAACCATCTCTCGCCCCAAAACCGAAGAAGAGCTAGCACTTTTAGAACGATTTGTCAACCAAATTTATCAACGTTTTACGACTGAAGTCTCCGAGTGGCGCAACCTATCCATGGAGGAAGTTGAAGCCGCCTCCCAAGGACGCATTTGGTCGGGGTTAGCCGCCGAGCGCGTAGGATTAGTCGATCGAGTTGGGGGACTACAAATGGCGATCGAAGTCGCCGCCGAAGCCGCTGAATTAGGCGATGAATGGACCCTTCAAGAATATCCCCGCACTCGACCCTTCGCCGAACGTTTCCTAGAAGAACTCTTTGGCACCTCCAGTCAAGTTGTCTTACCTGAACCCTTAGAGAGTTTCCGTCAGCAAATGGAAACCCAGTTAAGCAACCTCTCCACCTACAACGACCCCCAGGGCTTATATATGCGGCTTCCCTTTGAAATTGAAATTGAATAAAAAAGCCAGTAGGGGCGAACCCTTGTGGTCGCCCGGGTCTTTGAAATTGAAATTGAATAAAAAAGCCAGTAGGGGCGAACCCTTGTGGTCGCCCGGGTCTTTGAAATTGAAATTGAATAAAAAAGCCAGTAGGGGCGAACCCTTGTGGTCGCCCGGGTCAACGGGGATATTGCGGGATATATATTCAGCTCGGGAACTCTGATTCCGGAAAAAACGACTAAATAATAAGCCCCTTCCCAACCCTCCCAGACATTGAGGGGATTTAGGGTAGCGTAAGCGCGAGTCTGAACTCTATTCAGTCCTTGCAGGGCCGTCCATCCACACGTTAAGTAAGGATGAAATCTTGTGACTACAATTCTAGAAAATCCCGACAACCTTCTCCTTGGGGACGAAGGCGATAACCTCCTGGAAGGAACTGCTGTCGGTGTAATTCAAGGTCTAGAAGGAGATGACACCATCCTCAGCGCCTTCAATGCCAGTGAACCCGGCAGCACCCTCTTCGGTAACGCAGGTAACGACTACATTCGCAGTCGTGGCATTGGTGACATTGTCTTTGGCGGTCCCGGTAACGATACCCTGGTCAATGAAAATGGCCAGGGTTTAATGTTTGGAGACCAAGGCAGTGACTACCTCATCGCCCGGGCCAGCGGGGCGACCCTCTTTGGTGGCAGCGACATGGAGGATAGCCCCGATGACGGCGAAAATATCCTCGTCTCCGAAGGCGGCAACAACATTCTCGTTGGCGGTGGCGGCAACGATACCCTACTTGGGTTCGTTGGCGGTGACACCATGGCCGGCCGTGGCGGCGATGACTACATCGTCGGTGGCCCCGAAGGCAACAACTTCCTATTCGGCAACACCGGCCTCGACAGCCTCCTCTCCATCAGTATCGAGCGTCCCGATAGCCTCTACGG
>SMDP01000483.1 GCA_012911965.1 Geitlerinema sp. P-1104 | reverse complement strand
CCTGTTCCCTGTTCCCTGTTCCCTGTTCCCTGTTCCCTGTTCCCTGTTCCCTATTCCCTGTTCCCTTCTCCCCCCAAAGTCGTGAGGAGTTGACAAAACATTTCTCAAGCGGCAGCTTTTGCGTTATTACAGAGAGATTGCAAATCAGCGGCAAAACACGATCATGGTAGAGTTGACCCCCAATCCTAGTTACAGTCTCACCCTACGCTTCCGACTCCCCAACCGCGCCGGAATGTTGGCGGGTGTTGTCGGTTCCATCGCTTCAGTGGGTGGAAATCTTGGGCAAATTGATTTAGTGGAACAGAGTCGGTACACCTCAATTCGTGATGTGACGGTGGATGCGTCGAGTACGGAACACGCGGAACGCATTGTGCAATCGGTGAAGGCGTTGCCGGAGATTGAGTTACTGGAGGTATACGATCGCACCTTCAACCTACATCGCGGCGGCAAAATCCGCATCGAAAGCCGTCTCCCTCTCAAACATCAGTCGGATCTGGCGATGGCCTACACCCCCGGAGTGGGACGAATTTGTAATGCCATTGCCGAAGACCCCAACCAAGTCTATAACTTGACGGTAAAGGGCAATATGGTGGCTATTGTCACGGATGGCAGTGCGGTGTTAGGACTGGGGAATCTCGGTCCGGAAGCTGCCTTACCGGTGATGGAAGGCAAGGCCATGTTATTTAAGGAGTTCGCTGGCATTGATGCCTTCCCCATCTGCCTCAATACCCAGAATGTGGATGAGATTGTCGAAACCGTCAAACGGATTGCGCCGGTGTTTGGGGGGGTGAATTTAGAAGATATTGCGGCACCGCGCTGTTTTGAGATTGAACGGCGCTTGCGGGCCGAAACGGATATTCCCATTTTCCATGATGACCAACATGGAACCGCCATTGTCACCCTAGCGGCCCTGATTAATGCCCTACGTCTGGTGAATAAGTCCCTAGAGGAGATTCGCATCGTTATGAATGGGGCGGGGGCCGCTGGGTTGGCGATCGCCCGCTTGTTGCAAAAGTCGGGGGCCCAGGAGATTATTATCTGTGACTCTAAGGGCATTATCTCCCGCGATCGCGACCTGCAAGCGGACAAACAAGCCTTTGCGGTCGATCAAGGCGGGACTCTTGCTGATGCTATGAAAGGCGCAGATGTGTTTGTTGGGGTGAGTGTGCCGGGAGTCTTGACGGTGGAGATGGTGGAGACGATGGCCAAGGATGCCATTGTCATGGCGATGGCCAACCCTATCCCGGAAATTCAGCCGGAGTTAATTGAATCCCAGGTGGCGGTGATTGCGACGGGCCGCAGTGACTATCCCAACCAAATTAATAATGTCTTAGCCTTTCCCGGCATCTTCCGGGGGGCCCTGGACTGTCGCGCCTCGGATTTAACCACCAGTATGTATATCGAGGCTGCCAGTGCGATCGCCTCTCTGGTGTCCCCCACTCAACTGAATCGGGAATACATCGTCCCCTCGGTGTTTGATGAGCGAGTGGCCACAGCCGTCTCGGCCGCCGTGCAACGGGCCGCACGGGAAGAAGGGGTGGCGCGGAACTAAGGGATGAACAAAGCCCCGCATCACCGTAAGGAATGCGGGGTCATCGTTATTTCAGAATCTCAGATCATTGGGGCAGGTTAGCGGATGTATTCTTTGAGAATACTGTTGCGATTGGGATGACGCAGTTTCCGTAA
>SMDP01000482.1 GCA_012911965.1 Geitlerinema sp. P-1104 | reverse complement strand
CAGGTGGCGGAGGTTCTGGCCACCGCTGTCCAACAGGCCCGCGAGATTGGCGATCGCCGCGCCGAATCCCATGCCCTCGGCAACCTCGGCACTCTCTATGAAACGACCCAACAGTGGCCGATGGCCGAAACCCTAACCCGTGAGGCGATCGTCTTGGCCCAGTCCATCGATGCTGGAGATATTGCCTATCGTTGGCATTGGCAGCTCGGACGGTTACTCAAGGCCCAGGAACAAATCGAAGCCGCCCAGGATGCCTACCAGATTGCCCTAACTACCTTGCAATCCATCCGCAGCGACTTGGTCGCCATGAACCCTGAGGTTCAATATGACTTCCGAGAAACTGTCGAACCCGTCTATCGGGAATATGTAGATCTGCTGCTATCAGACTCCAATCCCAGCCAGAAGAACTTACAACAAGCCCGAGAGGCGATCGAAGATTTACAACTCGCTGAATTAGACAACTTTTTCCGGGATGCCTGTTTAGATACCACCCCCGTTTCCGTCGAAGACATTGACCCCAATGCGGCAATTCTTTACTCCATTATTCTGCCCGACCGTCTGACCACCATTGTCTCTCTTCCTGGAGAACCCCTACAGTTTTATGAAACCGCCGTTCCCCAAGCGGAAATCGACGACAAACTACGCAACTTTCGCTCAGATATTGGACGAGTTAGCACGAGTCTCTCAGAGGTTTTGCAACAATCCCAACAACTCTATGATTGGGTGATTCGCCCCCTAGAGGCGGTGTTAGAGGACAGTGACGTGGAAACCCTCACCTTTGTCCTTGATGGCTTGCTTCGTAACATTCCCATCGCCGCCTTACATGATGGAGAGCATTATCTCATTGAACGCTACCGTGTGGCTCTAACGCCAGGAATGCAGCTGTTGGAAACGGGAGAGCGATCGCGCGATCGCCTCACTGCCTTAGCCGCTGGCTTATCTGAAGCCCGACATGGGTTTTCGGCTCTCATTCATGTCCCTGGAGAACTGCAAAAGATCGCCGATCAAGTCAACCCCAGTCGCCAGTTGCTCAACACCGGCTTCACCCGCACCTCTCTGGCTGAGGAAATCCGTAACTTTCCCTCCCCAATCATCCACATTGCCACCCATGGACAATTTAGTTCTCAGGCAGAAAACACGTTTATTTTGGCCTATGATACCCCCGTCAATGTGCGGGAATTAGAAACCCTACTCCGCCAACGAGGAGAGGATGGGGAATCGGAGGTTCTAGAACTCTTAGTTCTGAGTGCTTGCGAAACGGCAACTGGCGACGATCGCGCCACCCTTGGTTTAGCCGGGGTAGCCGTACGAGCGGGGGCCCGCAGTACTCTCGCCACCCTCTGGCAAGTTGACGATGCCGCAACTTCGTTATTTATGTCAGTGTTTTATCAGCATTTAGGTATTCCGGGGACAACTAAGGCAGAAGCATTACGACAAGCTCAGCTCAGTTTGTTGGCCCATGATGATTATTTACTTCCTTATTTTTGGTCAGCGTATATATTAGTTGGCAACTGGATGTAATGAGTTTTACTGTTGTTTAGTTGGGGTGGGTGTTATGGATACTTGGAGATGGGGATGGGTGGTGAGTCTGGGATTGGGGATGGCGATCGCGCCTATCGTCCCCAGTCAAGCTCAAATTATCCCCGATAGCAGCCTAGGCAATGAACGTTCGGTGACCACACCAACGGAAAC
>SMDP01000481.1 GCA_012911965.1 Geitlerinema sp. P-1104 | reverse complement strand
CCCGCAGAACGGGGTTTCTTGCCCTCTTGTTCCGTTTTGCTGTAGAGGTACACCGAGGCCACTGAATGAGCTTCATGACGCTGTGCGCCCTCGCTATTGAGGTAAAAACGAGACAGATCCCGTTGCGCCAGACCATTATAAGGAACACTGGCGATCGCCGGATGGGCATCGAGTAACTGTTTCTCCAAACCCACCAACCGCTCAATCAGTTGCGTCACCTCCGTCGGCGGAACCTGAACCGTCTTCAGGTTCTCGATGGGTTTCGTGGCTTCGGGGCTAAAATCAGGAACATGGTCTTTTGCGCCAAACTCACTGGCTTCAGCCGCCGTTTTCAACGCCAACTCCAACCCCTTCGCATCGCTGTCTGTCGTAGACGCAATCCCCACGGTGTTGTTTTGGTTCCAGACGCGCACCGTTACACTAGAACGATTCGAGGCTTTCACCTGTTTCGGTTCACCGCGATCGACTTGAACGCTAGTTTCATCGACACTAGAACCAGAAATGTCGTACTTACGAATACCAATCTGCTTGGCGATATCTTGGACTTGATTGGCAAGAACTTGAATGTCTGTCATACAGGGTTTAAATTGAATCAATGAATGGGTTTAAATGAGCAAAAATGAGGGAAGACTGGGATAAGATAATATCCCAAATCTCTAGCCCTCAAACAACAACGAATCGAGATGAACCAGGAGGTCAGGAAACGACACTAATCGGAGAGAATCACCTCGTTCTAAGGTTTGGTATTCCCGATAGCGTCCGTTTTCAGGATGACGATAGCATTCGAGTTGATGGGTTAAGGCATTGATGAGCCAAACCTCGGGAATTGAAGCAGCCGCATAGCGGGGCAATTTTTCGGTGCGATCGCTCTCCAAACTGCTCTCCGCCACCTCAACCACTAAATAGACATCAGCGGCTTGGGGAAGTCCAGAAAAATACTGATCCTCCCGAGGTTTCAACAGACTCACATCCGGTTCAGGTTCCGATAAATCGTTCAGAACAATCGGATTTTGAACATTAATCATGCTCATGTCTGACCCCAACAGCTTCATAAGCTGGTTAGCAATCCTCGTTACATAAGCCGCATGTCGTCTACCAATTGGACTCATTTTGTAGATGTCTCCATCAATCAACTCTAGCCGTTCATCAGGGTTAAGAATCCCCAACTCAGCCATCTTGTGATAGTCCTTGACAGTGAACTTCCAGGTTGTCAATCCCATGACCGAACCTCCTTAATCCGAGTCTTAACGAGAGTCTTCACGAGACTCTTAACGACCGCCAACAGTGATGGAATCCACTTTAATGTGAGGTTGTCCCACGGTGACATAAACACTGCCACTAATAGAACCACAGAACCCCGGCGCGAGTTCCACATCCTTAGAACACATGGAAATTTTATTCATGATTTCCGTCGCTTCACCGATGAGAATTGCCCCTTTCAAGGGTTTTGTGATTTTGCCATTTTCAATCAAATAGGCTTCATCAACCCCAAAGTTAAACTCTCCCGTGGGTCCAACACTACCACCGCCCATTTTCTTGCAGTAAATGCCTTTCTCGACCGAAGCGAACAGGTCTTCCACCTCGTACTCCCCAGGGGCAATGTAGGTATTGCGCATCCGGGAAGCAGCGGCGTGAGTATAGCCCTGACGGCGACCGCTTCCGGTGCGAGGATGTCCTGTCCGCATTGAGCCAGC
>SMDP01000480.1 GCA_012911965.1 Geitlerinema sp. P-1104 | reverse complement strand
CCCTGTTCCCTGTTCCCTGTTCCCTGTTCCCTGTTCCCTGTTCCCTGTTCCCTGTTCCCTGTTCCCTGTTCCCTATTTCCTATGACTACCCTAAACTCCACCAAAACCCCCTTAAACCTCGACCAACATCCCTGTTTCAACCCGAAAATTAAAGGGAAATTTGGGAGAGTGCACCTTCCCGTTGCCCCCAAATGCAACGTGCAATGCAACTTCTGCAATCGTAAATATGATTGCGTCAATGAAAGCCGTCCTGGTGTCACCAGTAAAGTCCTCGAACCCCATCAGGCGGCCGAGTACATGGCACAAATCCTAGAGAAAGAACCCCGCATCACCGTCGCCGGAATTGCCGGGCCGGGAGACCCCTTTGCCAATGCTTGGGAAACCCTGGAAACCATGCGCCTGTTGCGGGAACGCTTCCCGGACTTAATTCTCTGTCTCGCCACGAATGGGATGGGATTAAAAGCAGAACATGTCGAAGAAATTGCCCGTATTGGGGTGTCTCATGTGACGGTGACTGTGAATGCGATCGATCCTGACATTGGTGCCCAAGTCTATCGCTGGTTCCGGGATGGAAACCTGGTGTTGCGCGGACGACAGGGGGCTGAACGCCTGTTGAGTCGTCAGATGGAGGCGATTCGGGCCTTGAAAGCTGCCGATGTAGTGGTGAAAGTCAACACCGTGGTGATTCCAGGGGTGAATGACCATCATGCGATCGAAATTGCCGAAACCGTCGCAGCCATGGGTGTGGATTTATTCAACGCCATGCCTATGTATCCCACCCCAGACACTCCCTTCGGCGTCTTACCCGAACCTTCCCCCAAAGAAATGGCCGTCTTGCGTCGTCATGCTGGGGAATTCATCACCCCCATGACCCACTGTACCCGTTGCCGCGCCGACGCTGTGGGCTTACTGGGTGAAGACCGTTCTGAGGAGTTCCGGGGCTGTCTCACCGACTGTTCCACCCTACCCCGCAAGCCAGAAGTCGAACGTCCCTACGTCGCCGTCGCCACCTTTGAAGGGGTGTTAGTCAACGAACATCTCGGCGATGCAGTGCGGTTACAGATTTGGCAACAAACCCCAGATGGTTTTGCCCTCGTGGAAGAACGACCCACCCCAGAACGGGGTATGGGGCCACGGCGTTGGAAACTGTTAGCTGACCAGTTACAAGACTGTCGCGCCCTCCTCGTCAGCGGGATTGGCGAGTCTCCCCGGCAGATTTTGCGGGAATCGGGACTCTTGATTGTCGAGATGACCGGATTCATGGAGGCCGGGTTACAAACCCTCTACAACGGCGGCGATGTCACGGCCTTACGGGGTCGCAATCGTAGCGTCGGTGAGAAGGTCTGCAAAGGAACCGGAAGCGGCTGCGGCTAAGGAGATTCTCGTTTTCATGTGTTCGTCTCTCATGGCCCCATTCCATCTCGGAGTGGGGCTTTTTTGTGGGACTCTTCTGGCTGACTTTGACACTCCCCAGCCTAAAGGCGTGGGGATTCTTCCTTCAATGATCCGACTTGCCCTGACAGGTTTGCACCAGCCAAAGTAGCGGTCAAATCTCCAGAAGCGTTTGGGTCATCGACCCAAGTTCCGGTATGCCCTACCGTACTCAAGGCAGCGTTCAGGATGTTGATGGCAGCGTTATGGTCTCTGTCTAACTCACAACCACACTGACAAGCATGGGTTCGAGTTGATAGGGATTTTTT